>SVDR01000053.1 GCA_015057755.1 Lachnoclostridium sp. | reverse complement strand
AGCAACCTCCTAAATCATGTGGTAATGTCGGGGATTTCCCTCCCACGCGCCAACTTCCGACCAGGCCGGAAAGGCGCTAACTGTTACATTTTCTTAACTTCAGAAAAGTTCAGTTCAACCGGTGTTTCACGGCCGAACATTTCGACGTTGATTGTGATTGTCTGTTTAGACTCGTTTACGTGTTTGATCACGCCAACTGTGTCTTTCCATGCGCCGGAGATAACCACGATCGGCTCTCCAACTGCAAAATCAACGACAACTCCGGTTGTCTTGAATCCAAGACTTCTCATTTCCTCTTCGCTTAACGGAACCGGTTTGGATCCCGGTCCTACGAAACCGGTAACGCCTCTTGTGTTGCGTACCACGTACCATGTGTCATCATTCATGATCATATGAATCAGAACATAGCCCGGGAACATCTTGCGCTCTACCTGTTTCTGAGTACCGTTTTTAAGCTCGATAACCTCTTCAAGCGGGACGGAAACTTCCAGGATCTGGTCCTGAAGTCCTCTATTTTCGATTGTTTTCTCGATGTCAACTTTTACCTTATTCTCATAACCGGAATAAGTGTGTACAACATACCATTGTGCTTCTGACATAATCTTTACCTCATCCTTAACCAATAATGATGTTCAGACCAAACTTAATAACTAAATCGAGGACTGCGATAATAGCGCCTAACGCTACAGATACTGCAAGTACAATGCCTGTCTGTTTTGTCAGTGTCGCCTTATCCGGCCAGATGATTTTCTTGAACTCAACTTTTAAGCCTTTGATAAAGCTCTTTTTTGGAGCTTTCTCATTACTTACTGTTTCACCCATAAATTCACGTCCTTCTGCAAACCGGATTATTTTGTTTCTTTGTGCATTGTGTGTGTCTTACAGAATCTGCAGTACTTCTTTGTTTCCATACGATCCGGATGAGTTTTCTTATCCTTTGTCATATTGTAGTTGCGCTGCTTGCATTCTGTACATGCCAGTGTAATCCTTGTGCGCACGACTTCCACCTCCGTTTAATTTCATTGTTGTAAGGCGGTCTCTTCTTTTCATGCTTTCATACTTGCTATCGATTTTAGGCATAAAAAAAAAGACCTATGTTCTTCCATTCGCCCTAGCATTGTAGCATATTGTACATACTACGTCAAGTGGTTTTTTTCTTGATTTTACAAGATTTTATCGTCCTCCTGCCATGCAGATAACAATAAAATACACTGTTTCGGCTCCTGCCGCCTTTAAAACACGCGTACAGGCTTCCACAGTGCTTCCGGTGGTGTAAATATCATCCACCAGCAGCACACGCCTGATATCTGCCGGAAATGCTTCCGCCCGAAACGCACCTGACAGATTTTTCAAACGTTCTCCAACGGTAAGCTCTTTTTGCGGAAGTGTTTTCTTCGTACGCTTTAACAATTCCGGTCTTACAGAAATTCCCAGCCGTTCCCCAAGGATCTTTGCCAGCACTTCAGCCTGATTAAATCCTCTCTTTCGTCTACGGGACGGATGAACCGGAACCGGAATGATCGCATCCACGTTCATTTTACGGATCTCTCGTTCATATCTCGCTGCCAGCGCTGCTCCGTAAAAATCCAGATATTCTCTTTTATTGTGATATTTGATCTGCACCATGGAATCTCTGGCAATGTCATTGTAATTGAGCAGCGCCTTTCCGTACTCAAAGACATGACGATGCGCCATACAGTCCGCACAAAACTCCATGGTCTCATTTTCAATTTCTTTTCCGCATTTTTTACACGTCGGGGCTTTTACAAACGAAAGTTCCCGAAAGCAGGTCGGGCAGATCAGCCTGCCCGCCGGCTTCACGATTCCCCCGCACACCGGGCAGCGGCGGGGGAAAAGAATATTTAGAATTGTTTCTTTGTAGATTTTCTTCATTATTATTAAAAGTCGATCTCCATAATCCGGTCTTTCAAACCAGAATATCGCTTTTGTTCTACTTCATTGTCCACCATGAACTGGAACACTTCCGGAACACCCACCAGGCAGACACATTTTTTCGCTCTGGTCACGGCTGTGTAGATCAGATTGCGTGTCATCAGCATACGCGGTCCGGAATGTACCGGGATTACCACCGCCGGATACTCGCTTCCCTGAGATTTGTGGATCGTGATCGCGTAAGCCAATTCCAGCTCCTCCAGCTGTTTGAAGCTGTACTCAACCATCTTCCCCTCATCAAATTCCACTTCCAGCGTTTCCGCAAAATTATTCACCTCACGAATGATCCCTGTGTCGCCATTGAATACGCCAGCTCCGCGCTCCAGCGGAATTCCGTACCGGCTTCTGGTTTCCCACTCGATCTGATAATTATTCTTAATCTGCATGACCTTGTCGCCTTTGCGGAAAACAGTTCCTCCTGACTCCTTTTCCGGCTTATCCGGTCCCGGAGGGTTGAAATTCTCCTGCAGAACCTTGTTGAGCTGCTCCACACCCAGCGCGCCTTTTCGCATTGGTGTCATGATCTGGATCTCCGTCGGATCCGCCTGCACATAATTGGGCAATTTGTCCTTCAGAAGCACCATCATATCTCTCACAATATCGGTTGGATATTCTCTTCTTATAAATAAGAAGTCACGGCTTCGTTTATCCAGCGGAACACGCTCACCATCATTGATCTTATGGGCATTGACGATAATGTCACTCTCCGCTGCCTGACGGAAAATCTTCGTCAGCTTCACCACCGGAAATCTACCGGACTCGATCATATCCCGTAGCACATTTCCCGGACCTACACTCGGAAGCTGGTTCACATCACCAACCAGGATCAGTCTGGTTCCCACATTAACCGCCTTTAAAAGCGCGTGCATCAGGGTAATATCCACCATGGACATCTCATCGATGATGATCACATCCGCATCCAGTGGATTCTGCTCATTTCGCTCAAAATGCATGCCTTCCAGACGCGCGCTTCCAACTGCTGCAGAATTACTTTCCGACACTCCGTTGCGATTTTCCATCACCGGAGCTCCTGTCAGCTCCAACAGTCTGTGAATGGTCTTTGCCTCGTATCCTGTCGCCTCCGCCATACGCTTAGCTGCACGTCCCGTCGGAGCCGCCAGAAGGATTTCCATGCCTTCCTGCTCAAAATAACGAATGATGGTGTTGATCGTCGTCGTCTTTCCTGTACCCGGACCGCCTGTAACGATCAGGAGTCCGTTATTTACCGCCTCAATGACCGCCTGTTCCTGTAATTCGTCCAGTTCCATCTCATCCGATGCCAGAATCCGTCCAATCCGGGCCTTGATCTTATCCGATGAGACTTTGTCCTTCAGATTCAGATCATGCAGCATTCTGGCTGTATTTAATTCCATGTAAAAAAACTGAGCCGGGAATACGATCCGCGCGCCGTCTTTTTCTTTGACGATCAGCTTGCGCTCCATCTGAAGGTCCATAATATGCTTTCCCATATGTTCTGCATCGACCTTGAGGAGCTCCGAAGCATTGGTAAGCAATTCCTCTTCCGGCAGATATGTGTGGCCATTTCCCATTGCCTGCAAAAGCGTGTAAAACAGTCCGCTCTTGATCCGATAGTCTGAGTCTGTAAAAATACCCACTTTCGCAGCAATCTCGTCTGCAATCTTAAAGCCCACACCGGAGATATCGTCTGCCAACTGGTATGGATTTTCCTGAATTACCGAATAAAGCTTTTGACCATACTGCTGGTAAATCTTTACTGCCAGATTCATGGAAATCCCGTACTGCTGTAAAAACAGCATCGCCTGACGCATATCTCGCTTTTCCTCTACCTGTTCAGCGATTTCCATCGCCATGCGCTCACTGATGCCTTTGACCTCAGCCAGACGCTCCGGTTCTTCTTCCATGATCCGAAATGTGTCTGCTTTGAATTTTTTAACGATCCTTTTAGCCAAAGCAGCTCCGATGCCTTTGACAGCACCGGAGCCGAGATATCGTTCAATCGCCAGCGTATCCTCGGGAGCCTTAATCTCATAACTCTCCACCGCCAGCTGCTCGCCATAAATCGAATGTTCCACCATGCGCCCCGTGGCCTCGATCCGCTCTCCCTCACTAATATAAGGAAATGTACCGATCAAAATGTACTCGTCTCTGCCATCCGTCACATATAAAACGGTATAACCATTCTCTTCGTTGCGATATTTAATTTTTTCAACATAACCTGTTACAGTTGCCATAAAATAATCTTTGAATATCCTGCTTTGTTTCTTGTTGCGATTCCACGCCGAAATTAACGCTCTGCACGTTTCGGATTGTGGAAGAACTCGATAAACTTACCTGTACCAATCGCAACCGCTGTTAACGGCTCCTCTGCGATCATCGTTGTAATGCCTGTCTTTTCCTCGATCAGAGCATCCAGACCGGACAGAAGCGCACCACCACCTGTCAGTACGATACCGCGGTCAAAAATATCTGCCGCAAGCTCCGGCGGAGTTCTCTCAAGAACGTTGTGTACCGCATCTACGATCTGCATCGCCGGCTCACGAAGTGCTTCCAGAGTCTCATCGGATGTTACAGTAATCGTCTTCGGAAGACCTGTCACAAGGTTTCTTCCACGAACTTCCATCGTGATCAGCTCCGGACGGCGGTAAGCCGCACCGATGTTGATCTTAATCTCCTCCGCAGTTCTCTCACCGATAAGGAGATTGTGTTTCTTTCTCATATAACGAACCAGCGCCTCATCGAAATCGTCACCGGCAGTCTTAATAGAAGTACTTACTACAGTACCTCCGAGAGAGATTACCGCGATATCTGCAGTACCGCCGCCGATATCAACGATCATATTACCGCACGCTTTGGAAATATCGATGCCTGCACCGATCGCAGCCGCTACCGGCTCCTCAATAATGCAAACTTCACGTGCGCCTGCCTGATAAGTTGCATCCTCAACTGCCTTCTTCTCAACCTCAGTCGCACCACTCGGGATACAAACTGCGATTCTCGGCTTTCTGAGCGTTCTCTTGCCAACTGCTTTGTCGATAAAGTACTTCAACATCTTCTCTGTCACTGTGTAGTCGGAAATAACACCCTTACGGAGCGGACGAACAGCAACAATGTTACCCGGTGTACGACCGATCATAAGACGAGCCTCTTCACCGAATGTAATAACTTTATTAGTCTCTCTGTCGAGAGCTACTACGGACGGTTCTTTTAAAACAACGCCCTTGCCCTTAATGTATACCAGAATGCTGGCTGTACCTAAGTCAATTCCAATGTCATGTGACGCAAACAGCATGAACATCTTCCTCCTGTCACTTCTTCAAAAATCTATCACTAAAGTTTCAAAACTTTCCTACCGCTCCCAATGAGCGCAAAATATCAGTTTCATTATATACAAAAGCATTTCATTTTTAAAGAGGTTTTTTCAAGATTTCATGAAAATCTTAGAATTTCTGGGTACATTCGTCAAAATAGTCCCTTTTTACGCCAAAAAGGATGGCGCCTTCGCGCCATCCTTCAGTATTCATCATTGGATTTTCGTCTAATTATCTAGATATTATCTGGACTTCTCAAATCTGCCGTCTGCACCAACGTAGTCGTTGCCGATCCATTTGTTTGTCTGCATCGCACCTCTTGTGCCGTCAGAGTTCGGATTGAAGTAGTACCAAGCACCATCAACCTGGCACCAGCCTGTTACCATGCGGCCCTGTGTACCATCAGATAACGGGGAACAGTAGTAGTAGAGACCGCCATCAAGGATCCAGCCAGTTACCATCTCGCCGTTTGCATCGAAGTAGAACCAGTCAAATGCCTGCTGACCTGCTGCTGTGTTTGCATACGGATTGTATACAGCTGCCCATTTATTCTTGTAAGCTACGCCTTTGTTGTCTGTGAATGTCCACTTGCCGTTCTTTGTACCCCAGTTACCTTTTACAACGTAAGACGGTAAGTTTACTGTTGTGCTGGAGGACGGACCGTTGGACGGTTTAGATGTAGAGCTTGTGGAACCAGATGTTACGGAAGCATTTGCGTAGATCTCCTCAGCTTCTTCCTTATCTAAGTCAAGATCATCAGACTCTTCCCACTCACCTTTGTAATCATCATAGTATGCACGTACCTTAAATGTGTATTCCCCTTTGCTTGTAAAATACTCAGAAAGATCATACTCTGTATCTGTAGTCTTGAGGCCTGTTGCTAAAGACTTTGTACCACGGTATACTCTTACCTCATAACCTTCTGCATTCTCATTCTCAGCCCAAGTCGCTACACCATCATCGCCCCACTCAGCATCTTCGATATACAGACGGTCATCCCAGTAGCCATCCGGATATTTCAGTTTCGGAATGGTTAATGTAACAGTAACTTTAGAGCTGGAAGCACTTACCTTGGAAATAGTTAAGTCATCATCGCTGTCGCTTGTAAGAGTTACACCGCCATCTTTCTCAATCAGGTCATCATCAAAACGCCAATCGTAATCTTTATCAACAGTCATAACTACTGTGATCTTCGGCTTCACGCCTTCTTTCCAAGTCTCTCCCTCTTCCGGAGCATAAGAAACAGTTACATTTTCTTCCTCATCGAATTCAATATTATTATTTCCGACCACATCAACACTGATACTCCAATCTTCGTCTGTCATACCAGCTTCAATATCATAAGTAACTTTAAGATCAATATCTTCAATATAGTCATACTTGTCACTTCTTGCTGCCATCGCCGGAGTAACCGCGGACGCTGCCATTGCAGTTGCTAATACAAGTGCACTCATTCTTTTCTTCATAAATATATCCTCCTTATATTTGTATGGAATATTTTACATTTTTTATTCTGTCTGTATTATACCAGAAAATCTCTCGAAATTGTTTAAAATTTACTGTACATTTTCAGGCAAAACTGTGGCATTTTCTCGTTATTTCTGCCGTTTCCACTATTCTTCTGCCGCTAAATGGCTGCGAACCTGGTTCAAGATCATGTTGAGAGCCACTTCATTGCGTCCGCCTTCCGGAACGATAATGCTGGCATTTTTCTTGCTCGGCTCTACAAACTGCTCGTGCATCGGTTTTACTGTTTCCATATACTGATTGATCACGGAATCCAGACTTCTCGCACGTTCCATAACGTCTCTGCGGATACGGCGGATAATACGGAGATCATCATCTGTATCAACGAAAATGCGGATATCCATCTGCTCGCACAATTCCTTATTTTCGAAAATCAGGATACCTTCCACGATGATTACTTTTGCCGGAGCAATCGTCAGAGTATTTTTGCTGCGGTTATGGATCGTATAATCATAGATCGGGCATTCGACCGACTGACCGTTTTTTAACTGCTTCAAATGCTCGATCATCAATTCTGTATCAAACGCATTGGGATGGTCATAGTTAAGCCTGCAGCGCTCCTCGTACGTCATCTCATCGTGCGCCTTGTAGTAATTATCATGTGTAACTACTGTCACTTCATCAGAAAATCGGGATACAATCTGGTTCGTCAGAGTGGTTTTACCGCTTCCAGAACCACCGGCGATACCGATTACCAATACCTTTCCCATTCACATACCACCTTTCATTGTACACGTAAATCTGAACTTACGCGCCCATGTTATCTTTCATTGTAACCGCTATTCACGAATTTTTCCACATTTATTTCATAACTTCTTAAACTTTTTTATTCTTTTTTTATTGCTTTCTCACATTTTAGACACATTTATTGTCTATAATACAAATACGTTATCCGAATGGATAACCTGCCTTTGTTTCAAGTGCTACACTTGAACACACAAAGCTTTTTCATACTCATACCTGTCGGGGTCGCGCCCGGCAGGTCCCCCTTGAAATGTTCTTCCGTCCCGCAGCTTTGTGGGACGCTTTTTATTCTTGAAATCGAAATCAAAAAGTTTTATAATGATTTTAGGTTTACATAATCAAAGAAAAGGAGATTTTATTATGAGAATTGCAGTTACTTATGAAAACGGACAGATTTTCCAGCACTTTGGTCACACAGAACAGTTCAAAGTATACACGATTGAAGACGGCAAGATCATTTCTTCCGAAGTTGTCGATACAAACGGCAGCGGTCACGGCGCACTGGCCGGGGTTTTAAGCAGCCTTCAGGCAGATGCCCTGATTTGCGGCGGTATCGGCGGCGGTGCACGTATGGCTCTCGATGCTGCAGGCATCAAGCTTTACGGCGGTGTTACAGGTGACGCAGACAGCGCTGTGGAAGCTTTCCTGGCAGGTAAGCTGGATTTCAATCCAGATGTACAATGCAGCCACCACGACAGCGAACATCATGATCATAACCACGAATGCGGAGATCACGGTTGCGGCAGTCATCATTGCGGACACTAAGAAGCAGCCTAAACTATATTTACAGAAGACAAATAGGAGCCTAACCGGCTCCTATTTGCTTGAATATGTCTATGATTCTATTAATCTCACGCTCAAATCAGGAAACAAATGAAATGGTATCTCCTCGCGCATTCCATATAAACAATTTTGTTCCTCATCCTCAAACCAATGAACCATCACGGTTTCTCTCATCGGATCTACAATCCAGTATTCTTTTACACCCGCAGTTCGATATTTAAGCAGCTTGATACCGTAATCTCGCTTCTTGGTGGATTTAGAAGTTACTTCAATAATCAAATCCGGCGCACCATAGCAACCATCTTCGCGAAGTTTGTTTTCATCACATACTACCAAAATATCTGGTTCAAGGTAATTTTTTCCGTCTTCAACCAATAATACTCCAAACGGAGCAAATAATGTTCTGCATTTTCCTTTGTTTTTCTCAACATAATTATACAGCACGTTCGATAATTTCATCAAAAGTTCTTGATGTACTAGTTTGGGAAAAGCAAAATAAAAAATCTGCCCGTCAATCAGCTCGGCTCTTACACCTTCCGGAAGACTTTCAATATCTTCCACCGTAAAATCTCTTCTCTCTGCCAGCATCGCATTCATTTTCATTACCTCGCTTTCTTCGACAAACGCCTGTACATCCATTTTCATCGATTCTCACTCCCCTTTCACGCATATATTACTAAAGTTAGTATACATGGTGTCCAAATGTCTGTCTATGTTCTCAAATACTCATGGAATCCTTTTAGGCGATACGCCTTAGAAAATTAGATATGATAAAGAAATTCCAAGAAGTGTATTTATTCTATTACTATTAATAACTTTTTTCAATAGCACGATTCTAAAAAAACTATAAAATAAGCTGTTGCTAAAAATTAATACTTTTTAGCAACAGCCCTCATATCTACACCACCATACACAGCACCAGATAATATCCGATCATCAATACCGCAAACAACAGCGCTGCCGGAACGGTCTTACGGATCAGCTCTCCCAGCGAGATTCCATAGTACTCGGACGCGATCGTCAGGCACACATGAATCGGAGAAATCTGACTCGCCGCATGGACCATGCACATCAGAAGCACCATCAGAGGCATTCCGCCGTCAAGCGCCGCAAATGCAAGCGGAGTTCCAAGCGCAATGATTCCACTGCTGCCGCTGACCATTGTTCCGGCGAAGAACAAAAGTGCAAACACCATGAACGCCGGGATCGGAAGGACAGAAAGCAACTCCGGTAACGTCTCCAGAATTCCCGTATAAGCAACAAACTCTTTCAACACAAGAACCAGGAAAGAATTCATCAAAAGCTTTACTTCGAACGCGCTTACCGCAGATTCTTTCAATTCAGAAACCTTGAAACGGTATACAAACACGGAAATCACGAGTGTTACCAGTACTGCAGGAACCACCTGCACGCCAAATCCGAGGATCAAAACCAGAATCAGTAAAATCGTCCAAAGATGTGCGATCAGATTAAGTGCATCTTTCAGGCGATTCTCGCTCTTTGGCGTACCCGGATCAATCGGAAGTCTGCACAGATACGGAAAATATCCGATCGCAGCCAGAACAATTCCCGGAATGATCATTCCGATCATAAACTCAGAAACCGGAACTCCGGACAAAGTTGTCATCAGGATAACTCCGGAATAAGTCGGAAGAATGCTTTCCGGAAGGTGACGGAACCAGCTTGTTACAAATGCCTGTTCCTTTTTCTCCAAGTAGCCATCCGATGCTTCTTTGACGATATCACCACATAAGATCATGGCTGCCGCACACGGAACCAGTCCGATAAACACCGGAGCCACAGCCGCATTGACACGACGATTGTGAAACAAACCATTCAGATCCTTTTGAGCCAGCTTGATCTGATCTCTTGCTCCCAGAAGTCTCTGCAGCAATGTGATCAGATACAGCGAGATCAATACCGAAACCGAAGACCAGTTCGTAAATACCTTCAACGTATTATTCCAAATTTCCATCGGCGGAATCCGAAACAACACCACCGTTGCAACAAGACCGCCAAAGATCGCCTGATACAGCGGACGGCGCTTTGCCAAAAGCAAAATAATAACAAGAAATACAATTCCCAAACAAGCTAATTGCATACAATACTCCCCTTTGTCAAAAGACCGGAAACATTCTACTCTTTACAGAAAGAACATTTCCGGTCTTTTCATCTCTCATCTCCAGTCAATTAAGCGTTCGGCTTCTCAACCTGAACGATTGCCTGTTTCTGCATCGGAATACGGCAGTTTTTGTTGTTACCAAACTCAACGATTACTGTGTCGTCTGTCATATCGATAATAACACCATAGAAACCGCTGGAAGTCAGTACAGTATCACCTACTGCAATGCTTGCCATTAATTCCTGCATTTTTTTCTTCTCTTTCTGCTGCGGTTTGATTGCGATGAAGTACATGAACGCAAAAATAAGAACCACATAACCAATCCAAAATGCCGGGCTATTCATATTCGTTACTCCTCTCTTTCTTAAATCGTGACTTTATCATGTCTTTCGGAATCCTGTCAAAAGGATTCCCTAAATTTCACTAACGTCCATTTTATCAGAAAAAATTTATTCCGTAAAGCGGTCTTTGTAATTTCCTTCAACTCCAGCGAGTTTTTTTGCTTTGTACTCTGCGTAGCAATGGTTGTCGATCGCCTCGCGGATCTCTGTCATCATGGTGTTGTAGAAATAGAGGTTGTGCAGTACGCACAGTCTCATACCTAACATCTCTTTTGCCTTGAGAAGATGACGGATGTAAGCTCTGCTGTAAGAACGACAAGCCGGACACTGACAGCCTTCTTCAATCGGACGCATATCCTTGGCAAAACGTTCGTTAAACAGGTTCAGCTTACCGAAGTTTGTATATACGTGACCATGACGGCCGTTTCTTGTCGGATATACACAGTCGAAGAAATCAACGCCTCGGTCAACCGCTTCCAGAATATTTGCCGGAGTACCAACACCCATCAGGTAAGTCGGTTTGTTCTCCGGAAGATGCGGAACCGTCACATCGAGGATACGGTACATCTCTTCGTGACTCTCACCAACTGCGAGGCCGCCAAGAGCATAACCATCCAGATCCATCTCAGAAATCTTCTTTGCATGCTCGATACGGATATCCTCAAATGTACCGCCCTGGTTGATACCAAACAGCATCTGTTTCGGGTTTACGGTATCCGGTAAGGAATTGAGACGTTCCATCTCCACCTTGCAGCGCTCCAGCCAGCGAGTGGTTCTCGCTACGGAGTTCTCCATATACTCTCTGGTACAC
Organism: Lachnoclostridium sp.; assembly: GCA_015057755.1. The sequence continues at coordinate 3,485 of SVDR01000053.1, read as the reverse complement.
GGATGCGGTGCACATTCGTCAAACGCCATCGCAATAGTAGAACCGAGATTGGACTGAATCTGCATACTCTCCTCCGGTCCCATAAAGATCTTGCGACCGTCAATGTGGGAGTTAAAGTAAACACCCTCCTCCTTGATCTTACGCATGCCTGCCAGAGAGAACACCTGGAATCCGCCGGAGTCTGTGAGGATCGGACGATCCCAGTTCATGAACTTATGAAGTCCGCCCAGCTCTTTGATCAATTTATCACCGGTACGCACGTGTAAGTGGTAGGTATTGGAAAGTTCTACCTGGGTTCCGATCTGTCTCAGATCGTCTGTGGACACGGCGCCTTTGATCGCAGCCACAGTACCTACATTCATAAATACCGGAGTCTGGATCGTGCCATGTACTGTCTCAACGGTTGCTCTTTTCGCACGTCCATCTTTTGTCTGAATCTGATATTTCATTTTCATGGTCATGGCTTTATGGTCTCCACTCTTCCTCTTCTTCCTTCGCCACCTCGAACTTCTGTCCCTTACTCATCAGGTAGAACATCGCGCCTGTCAGTAATACGGAAGAATATGTTCCGCACAGGATACCGGACATTAACGGAAGCGCAAATTCGCGGATGGAGGATACACCCATCACATACAGGAGTAATACCATTACGAAAGTTGTCAGGGAAGTATTGATACTTCTTGTAAATGTTTCTGTAATACTTAAATTGATAACCTCTTTCAGGTCTGTCACCAGCATGCCATGAGCCTTCTGCTCCATCTGGATGTGCTCACGGATACGGTCAAAGATAACGATGGTCGCGTTGATCGAGTAACCAACGATGGTCAGCAGGCAGGCAATCGCTGTGGAGCCCATGGACCACTTCGCGATCGCATAGCATGCGATCACAATGCCAACGTCATGCACAAGAGCCAGTACCGCACTTGCCGCAAAACGGATGTTTTTGAATCGTACCCAAATGTAGATGAGCATACATACCGTTGCGATCGCAGTCGCGATGATCGCATCTGTCTTCATCTCGTCACTGATCGCGCCTGAAATACTCTCTGCGATGATCTTGTTTTCATCCACGCCAAAATGCTCTACAAGAGCAGCATCGAGAGCCTGACGCTCTTCTACATCAAGTGTTCTTGTCTTAATGATAACCTCTGTGGTTCCCGCAACTTTCTGAGTCTGGGTACCTGCATCGTTTGTAATTTCTTCAACTACCGGAACTACTTCTGCAGAGATACGATCTAAGGACATATCTTCATTAAATGTAACATTGGTAGATGTACCGCCCTTGAAATCAAGGCCATAGTTAAATGCACCGCCGATGGCGCCTTTGTTCATTACCATCGCTGCAACACCGACTGCAAGAAGAACACCGGAAACTGCGAACCAGATCTGTTTCTTGCCAAGGAAATTGATCGCTTTCTTCGCTTTTCTGATACCGTAGAACTTCGCATCTGTAAAGCCGATCTCATAAAGCGCATTCAGCGCAAACTTTGTAACGAAAAGTGCTGTGAACATGGAGAGCACGATACCGAGTGCAAGGGTTGTCGCAAATCCTTTTACAGTACCGGATCCCTTCATAAACAGAACCGCTGCAGCGATAAGTGTTGTGATATTACCGTCAACAATCGCAGACAGGGCCTTCTGGAAACCTGTCTTGATCGCAGACTTCACTGTCTTGCCAACGCCGATCTCTTCCTTAATACGTGTGAAGATGATAACATTCGCATCTACCGCCATACCGATAGAGAGGATAATACCCGCAATACCCGGAAGTGTTAATGTGATCTCAAATGCTGCCAGTAATACAATGATCAGTGTTGTATAGATTGCAAGTGCCAGAGTCGCTGCAAGACCCGGAATACGATATACTGCAATCATGAATACACAAACGAGCGCGATACCGATCGCCGCTGCTTTTAAGCTTGTGGAGATTGCTTCCTGACCCAGTTTCGCACCAACCACGTTGGAACGAAGCTCTTCCAGTTCAAGAGACAGAGAACCGATACGGATCGTAGACGCAAGCACGGACGCCTCTTCATAAGAATCCATACCGGAAATCGTACACTGTCCGCCTGTGATCGGCTCATTTACAACCGGATTGGAATACATCACGCCATCGTATACAATCGCAATCTGCTTACCAACATTGGCTGTCGTCACTTCTGCAAACTTCTTCGTACCTTCTTCTGTAAACTGAAGACGTACCGTATATTCCATCGCGCCTGTGGTCTGATCTTTATAAGTTGCAGCCTCCGCAGCTGCTACATGGCTTCCCTCGAGAACTACGTTCTGGTTCATGTCATAAAATAACAGGGAGCCTGGTTTGCCAAGTTCTTCGAGGACTTTGTTCGCATCGGATACACCCGGGATATCAATGTTGATTCGGTTCGTACCCTCCTGGTAAACTTCCGCCTCTGAGCTATAGTTCTGTACACGCTGCATCAGCTTGTACTGCGTATCAGACATATCTTCTGCACTCGGCTCATCAATCTTTGTCTTGTAAGTGATGCTGACGCCACCTGCAAGATCCAGACCCAGCTTAATACCGCCCTCCTGGAACATTGTCACGCCATTTTCATCTGTCACTAATTTGCTCTTCTGAAGTGTTTCAGTTGCAAAAAAACCACAGACTGCAATGACAATGAGAAGAGCGAGGAGGCAGAGTATGCCTTTTCCTGTGTTGTTCTTCTTCTGATTCATCTGGTTTCCTTCTTTCAACTTTTTTCGGCAGACGAACACATCACATCTGCCATACAACAATAGCCCCTACAGTCTTGCAACCATAGGGGACCGTTTGAAAATTCGATAAAAATTATACCACACGCACAATCATTATGCAATAGGGATAATTTCCTGCTTTGCCGAATAACATCTAATAAATATTTGGAACACAGAAAGGAGCCTTTCATATGTCAGCTTCAAAGCCATGGCGCATCATCTGCACGCTGTTTATTTCCTATTTTTTATCAGCAGTCCTATTGCTGATCATGACGTTCCTATTGTATAAATTCCGTCTGGATGAATCCCAGATTACCGTAGGAATCTACGGCACTTACATACTTTCCTGCCTGCTCGGCGGCTTTCTGGCCGGAAAAGCCATGAAGACCCGACGCTTTTTCTGGGGATTGCTGACCGGAATTCTGTATTTTGCATTTTTATTTCTGATGTCCACCCTGCAGGAACAATCCGTTACCGCAGAACTTTCCCAAATCCTGATCATCCTTGGTATCTGTGCCGGCAGCGGAATGGCCGGAGGCATCATAAGCTAAAAAAAAGGTATCGCCCCACATCGGAGTGATACCTCTTTCTTCTTATAAATAATATCGATTTATTTCTTGTTTCCAAGTTTTGCAAGGGCAGCTACCACGCCAGCCAGGATCGCCATAACGACCATGATACCAGCCATACCCTGCCACATCATTTCTAAAGCCTGAATTACTGTTGCGTTCATAATCTTTCCCTCCTTAGATTACATGAAGAAACCAAGA
>SVDR01000052.1 GCA_015057755.1 Lachnoclostridium sp. | reverse complement strand
TATCGTATCAAATACTGTTTCCGGGGCTTTGGTAACAGCATTTTTAACCGATGTCACAGTTATACATTATATTATACTCTGTCGGGTGTGTCAACTGTTTTTTCAACGAAAAATTGTACTTTTTCTTATGATTTTCCTTTAAAAATAAGCATTTTTAAAGGTGCGGACAATTTTTTGCCCGCACCCTTTTATACCAGATTTATCCGGAAATGTCAATTAATTCTGGAAATCAACCGTTGCATTTCCATTCTCATCGTAAACAACAGCATCTTTGTCGAGAACCAGTTCCTGAATTGCCTCAAGGTACTCCTTGATGGAAGCGAATTCCGGTTTGTAGTTTGCGATGATCTCTTTTGCTTTTGCAGCATCGTCAGCGAGAAGTGCCTCAGCTACGAAAAGCTGTGCCTTTGCGGAGTTTACGCAGAGACGGTTTACATCGTCAACCTGGAAGTCAATACCGTGGCATACACCTGTTAAGCCTGCAGCGTTGAACTGTACGCCCGGCATTACGCATGTCAGATCGCCGAAGTCAGAGGAGCCTGTGCTCCATGCCTGGTAATCAAATACAACGCGCTCTGCACCAACGAGATCGGAACAGCACTGCTCAACCAGCTCCATGAAATTCTTGTCGTGAACTTCCGGAGAATAGCCCGGTCTGTCGCAAAGCTCTACGCCTGCGCCCATTGCCAGAGCTGCACCTGTCAGTGCACGGTTGAACTTCTTATTTTCTCTCTTCATTGCTTCCAGAGTTTTTCCGCGAACGTAGCTTTCGATCTTCATCTCATCCGGAATAATATTTACTGCGCAGTTTACACCCATCATGATCGGATGGAAACGTACGGTGTCTTTCTCCTGTAATGTCTCACGGAGATCGTTACAAGCCTGAAGACCGAGCATTGCTGCATACTGTGCATTTACGCCAAGATGCGGTGCTCCGCCTGCATGTGCGGATTTACCTTTGAAACGGATCGTCTTTGCCATACAGCCGTTGTTGCCGAGACCGCAGCTGAAATCGTACGGCTCGCCCTCACCTGCTGCTGTGCCATGTACCATGATCGCAAGGTCAACACCATCGAAATATCCACGGTGCATAAATTCTACTTTACCGCCCATGTAGCTGATCACGCCTTCTTTGCGAAGGTTCTCACGGAATGCGAGCTGGATCATCTCTTCTGCCGGAACTACCATAAGGCGGATGGTTCCGCAAAGACCGTCTAATGCGCCCGGAGCCTTTAATGCAGCTGCGATACCGAGCATCGCTGCACCCTGTGCATGGTGGCCGCAGCAATGTGTCATACCGTTTACGGATTCCGGATGTGCGGAAATATCAAGGGCATCCAGCTCACTCATAATGCAAAGTGTCGGACCCGGTTTGCCTGTCTCTACATCTGTGTAGAAGCCCGGAATGTTGCCTGCCATGGTCAGCTCATACCCCATCTCCTGGAACTTCTCTGCCATGTACGCATTTGCTTCCCACTCTGTGTAACCTGTCTGCGGATGCTCCCAGAGCCATCTTTCCGCATCAGCGATCATCTGCTTGTGCGCGTCAACGTTGTTGATAATTAACTGCTGTCTTTCTGTCATTTTGCTTTCCTCCATTTTAGTGTGTTGCTTCCTAATTCTGGAAATCTATTACTGCATTGCCGTTTGCATCGTAAACGACTGCATCTTTATCAAGTGTCAGTTCATCGATCGCCTGCAAATACTCTTTGACAGAACCAAACTGCGGCTCATAATATGCAATGATCTCTTTTGCCTTTGCCGCATCATTGGAAAGAAGGGCATCTGTCACGAAAAGCTGCGCTTTTGCAGAGTTGCCGCAAATACGGTCTACGCTGATGATCTGATAATCAATGCCATGACCTACACCTGCTGCACCTGCCGCATAGAACTGTACGCCTGGCATGACGCATGTAAGATCGCCGAAGTCAGAGGAGCCTGTGCTCCATCCCTGATAATCGAAACGAACACGGTCTGCGCCAACCAGATCTTTACAGCACTGCTCTGCCAGTTCCATAAATGTCTTATCATGCACTTCCGGAGAATAGCCCGGTCTGTCGCAAAGCTCCACGCCTGCGCCCATTGCCAGAGCCGCACCTGCCAGCGCACGGTTGAACTTTTTATTTTCTCTCTTCATTGCTTCCAGAGTTTTACCACGTACATAACTCTCGATCTTCATTTCATCCGGAATGATGTTTACCGCACAGTTTACGCCCATCATGATCGGATGGAAACGAACGGTATCTTTTTCCTGCAAGGTCTCACGGAGATCGTTGCAGGCCTGAAGTCCGAGCATTGCCGCATACTGAGCATTTACACCAAGATGAGGAGCTCCGCCTGCATGTGCGGATTTTCCTTTGAAACGGATAGTCTTTGCCATACAGCCGTTGTTGCCGAGACCGCAGCGGAAATCGTACGGTTCTCCTTCGCCTGCTGCTGTGCCATGTACCATCATCGCGATATCAATATCATCAAAGAATCCACGGTGCATAAACTCTACTTTACCGCCCATGTAGCTGATCACGCCTTCTTTGCGAAGGTTCTCACGGAATTCCAGCTGGATCATCTCCTCTGCCGGCACGATCATCAGGCGGATCGTTCCGCAAAGACCGTCCAGCGCACCCGGCTCCTTTAACGCGCCTGCAATACCAAGCATCGCTGCACACTGAGCATGATGTCCGCAGCAATGTGTCATGCCGTTGACCGATTCCGGATGGCCTGCGATATCAAGGGCATCCAGTTCACCCATAATACAAAGCTTCGGACCCGGTTTTCCGGTTTCCACATCGGTATAGAATCCCGGAATGTTGCCGGCCATGGTCAGTTCATAGCCCATCTCCTGAAACTTTTCTGCCATGTATCCGTGCGCTTCCCACTCGGTAAAACCAGTCTGCGGATGTGCCCAGAGCCATCTCTCTGCATCAGCAACCAGTTCCTTGTACGCATCTACATTTTTGACGATTAACTGCTGTCTTTCTGTCATATTTCGTCCCTCCATTTCAACTTAAAAAAATTATACCATTTATATAGAAGAAATGGAAGAAATTACTTCTGCTTTTTCGCTTCTAAATAATCATTTAATTCTGTGTTCTTCACGTTTGTAATGAACATGTGACCTGGGGCATGAGTGATCACAAGCGGCGGTTTTACACGCTCGACTGCTGCCTGCGGAGTAACGCCGCACGCCCAGAATACCGGAATTTCGCCCTCACGGATTTCCACCGCGTCACCGTAGTCCGGATTGTTCACATCTGCGATACCGATCACAGACGGATCGCCCATATGAATCGGCGCGCCATGCACATTCGGATAACGGCCTGTAATTTCCGCTGCCACTTTTGCATCTTCCGGAGTCATCGGGCGCATGCTGCACACCATCGGTCCCTGAAATACGCCGGCTTTTTCACATTCAATGTTGGTCTTATACATTGGAACATTGCAGCCCATGGAAATATGGCGCACATCGATTCCTACCTGTAAAAGAGCCTCTTCAAAAGAAAAGCTACAGCCGATCAGAAATGCTACGGAATCCTCTTTCCAGTACGGACTTGCATCTGTTACTTCATCCACTTTCACACCGTCTTTGTATACAAAATACTTCGGAATGTCAGTCACAACGTTGGCACCCTCGCCCATATCATGAATCGTCGGAGTTCCCTCAATGATTTCCAAAACCGGACACGGCTGCGGATTTTTCTCTGCAAATTCTTTAAAATCAACCGCGTATTCCTTCGGTAAAATAACCAGATTGGCCTGCGCATATCCTCCGCACATACCGGCGGTCGGATAATCAATTTCTCCACTGCGGATCTTAAGCCAGATATCTTCCGGCTTCCAATTACGATAATCTGCCATGTTCTATTCCTCCACACGCTTATTTTCAAAATGCCGGGAACACTTCTGCCCCCGGCATCTTCACGCAAATGTACTCTCGTACATTCTTATTTGATTATGCATTCAGTTTCGCCTTCAGCTCGCTAAATTCTTTCTTCTCTCTGCAGTACCAATACTGAGCCGCTTCGATGGAAATCCATTTGAAATGAATCTTGTGCCCCGGCATGCACTGGGCGAGAATCGGAAGGTCTACAGAGATCACGTTTCCGATTTTCGTGTAGCCGCCTGTTGTCTGATGATCCGCCATCATGACGATCGGATTGCCATGGGACGGAACCTGAACTGCACCGAAGCTGATACCGTCCGTGATAATATCTCCGCCAACTTTATGTTTGATCACTTCACCCTGCATTCTGCAGCCCATACGGTCGTATTCGTTGCTGATCGTATATACGTTGTTGAAGAATGTGTCGATGCTGCTCTGCGGGAAACAGTCGTCCTGCGGTCCTAACACTACGCGGAGCTCATGCTCTCTTGCGCTGAAATCCGGAACCGGAAGTTTTCTCTGAGCCAGATTCGGAAGGTCTGTCTTCGGCGCTGTGAAACCGATCGCATCGCCTGCCTCCAGTTTTCTTCCCTCAAAACCTCCGATCTTGGATTTTAAGTTTGTGGACTTGCTGCCCATCACTGCCGGAACATCAAGACCGCCTGCGAATGCCACATACGCACGCGCGCCGCTCTTCGGAGCAGCAAAGCTTAATGTCTGTCCTGCATGAACGAGAACTGCCTCATATCTCGGAAGCGGAGCTCCATCCACAGTCGCACCAAGATCACCGCCTGTGACAGCAATGATATTGTCCGCCGTAAATTCAACAGTCGGTCCCATCATGGTCACTTCCAGCACGCCTTCGTTCTCATCATTTCCGGCCAGAATATTTGCCAAAGAAGCGGAGCGTGTATCCATAACACCGGAAACTGCCATACCGGTCTCCTGATAACCGTAACGGCCCATGTCCTGAATGGTTGTTAATAATCCGGCTTTGATGATCTTAATTCCCATTACTCCACCTCCTTCTTCGCATATGTCACATACTTATATGTATTCTCTTCTACCTGTTTTTCGATCTTCTTATACTCTTCCTCTGTCACGGAAACAAACTTGATGTACTGTCCGGCCTCAAGAAGAACCGGTTTTTCACGGTCTGCATCATACATCTTGAGCGGAGTTCTGCCGATCAGCTGCCAGCCGCCCGGAGACGCAACCGGGTAAATACCGGTCTGCATACCTGCGATACCGACAGAGCCGCCCTCGATTTTCACACGCGGGCTTGCCAGACGCGGAGTTGCGATCTCCTCGCTCATACCGCCAAGGTACGGGAAACCGGCGATAAATCCGAGCATATAGATCAGGTATTCTTCGGATGTGTGGATCTTAATAACTTCCTCCACAGTTTTTCCATTGTGCGCCGCAACATTTTCAATGTCCGGACCCATCTCTCCACCATAAAGAACCGGAATCTCGATCACGTTCGGAGCCGGGATCTCAATATTGCCCATGTTCTTCATGATGTCGTCGAATTTCTTCGTCAATTCTTTAAAGCCGATGATCTCCGGCTTATAAACGACCAAAAGAGAGCGGTAAGTTGGAATTGTTTCTACGATTCCCTCTACCCCTGCTCTCTCAACGGCAATTTTAAATGCCCTGATTTTTGTATTGATCTCAGGTTTGATTTCATTTCCGAACTCCACGCAGACCGCGCAGTCGCCGGAAACCAGATAACGAACGTCACTCATGACAGTTCTCCTCCCTTCATCTATACAGCCATAGGCCTGAGTTTCCTCAGACCTATGACAATTATATTTTATTTAGCCAAACATTGTCAGAATGCTCGGAAGTGCTTTGATACCGGAGAAACCGGTAAGAAGAACTACAAACGCACCGAGTACGATCAGAAGAACCGGATGTTTGTATTCTTCGCCAACGATCTTTTTATTTCTGCTGGCAAGTAAGATCGTTAACAGTGTCAGCGGTAAAATCAGGCCGTTCAATGCTCCCGCAAGTACAAGGAGAGAAGCCGGTTTGCCAAGTACCGCCATAACGATCGTAGATGTAGCAATGAAGCCGATAACAAACCATTTCTCATTCTCCATGATAAACGGATGGAGTGTCTTTAAGAAAGAAACAGATGTATAAGCTGCACCGATTACGGATGTGGTTGCCGCAAAGAACAGAACCAGACCGAAAATCTTATAACCAATGGTTCCTGCGCCGAGACGGAATGCATCTGCAGCCGGGTTGGAAGCATCCAGAGTTACACCCGGATTAGCTGTTACAACGCCGAGAACAGCAAGGAATACCAGAATACGGATCACGCCGGATACGCTGACACCCATGAGAACGGATTTACGAACATGCGGTAAATCTTTCTTTCCGGAGAAACCTGCGTCCAGAAGACGGTGTGCGCCGGAGAATGTGATATAACCGCCGCAGCTTCCGCCAAGCAGTGTGATCAGCGGCATTACCAGAAGGCTTACATCGCCCGGATTGAACACGCTTGTCACAGCCTCTGCAACCGGAGGTTTGGACTTGATCGCAACATAAAGAACCACCACGATCATGATCGCGCCAAGGTATTTTGTAAGGCTGTCCATGCCAGCTTTTGCATCCTTAGAAAGGAAGATCAAAATTCCGATCGTGCCGGCAACAAATGTGCCTACCTCAGTCGGGATTCCAAACAGTACGTTTAATCCAAGAGCACCGCCGCCAACGTTGCCGATGTTAAATGCAAGACCGCCAAGGGCTACCATAAATGCGATAAAATAGCCAAGACCCGGAAGGACTTTATTAGCAATATCCTGACCGCGCATACCGGATACACCGATGACGGACCAGATGTTCAGCTGTGTTGTAATGTCCAGTAAAATTGTACAAATAATTACGAACGCAAATACACTCTTGTGCTCCGCAGTAAAGTTCGCTGTCTGAGTCAGAAAGCCCGGTCCCACTGCAGAAGTTGCCATTAAGAACGCTGCGCCCATGAGCGTTCCTAAATTACTCTTCTTTTTCTTTTCCATTTTTAACTTTTCCCCTTAAATGTTTCATATGATATTTTTGCAGGATGCTTCCTTCCAAAAGTCCTGCATCTTTCGGAGATCAGCTAATAAACGGATTGTATTTATTTCAAATTCTTAATTGTAATGCCTTCAGAGATCAGTGTCTCGCGAATATTCTTAACAAACTCTAATGCCTTTGGATTGTCACCATGTACGCACACAGAATCTGCCTTGATATCGATATCGTTGCCGTTGATAGTCTCAACTTTTCCCTCTTTGATCATGCGAACCACACGCTTGATTGCCAGATCCTTGTCCTTGATCATAGAACCCGGAAGTTTTCTGGAAACCAGCGTTCCGTCATCGTTGTAAGCACGATCCGCGAATACTTCGCTCGCTGCTTTCAGACCAACTTTTTCAGCCGCCGTGATCATCTTGGAACCTGCAAGGCCCATGAAAATGATATCTTTATCCACTTCATAAACGGCCTCGCACATAGCAATCGCAAGCTTCTCATCCACTGCTGCCATATTGTAGATCGCACCGTGCGGTTTCACATGCTGTATCTTCATGCCGTAGCTCTCTGTAAACGCCCATAATGCGCCAAGCTGATATTTGATATAAGCTTTTGCTTCTTCCGGAGTTACAGCCATATTTCTTCTGCCGAAGCCCATCAGATCCGGAAAGCCCGGGTGTGCACCAACTGCTGTGCCATATTCTTTTGCAAGAGCAATTGTTTTTTCCATTACCATCGGATCACCTGCATGCCATCCGCAAGCCACGTTCGCGGAAGAAACATACTTCAAGATCTCCTCATCCATACCGAGAGTATAATTGCCAAAGCTCTCACCAAGGTCACTGTTTAAATCCACAAAATACATATATGTGTACCTCCTTTAATTCGTCTTATATGTACATTTTATACAACTGTTCCCGTCAAAGCAAGATGCATTTCATACTTTTGCTGATATTTTCTTATTTACAACGAAAAAACGTGCGAAATCGCCCTTGTTTATTGAGCTTTTTCGCACGTTGTGTGTTTTCGCACTTTTCGTGTCTGTCATTCCTGATTTTTCTTCGTTTTATCCAGCTTTCGCTTCATCGCAAACCGGCTGATTCCAAGCAGTTCCGCTGCCTTCGTCACATTGCCATTGCATTTTTCCAGCGCCTGCTCCATGTATATCTGCTCCAGAGCCATCACTTCCTGCTCCAGATCGACCGGACCGTCATACAGATCCTTGATTGCAAAACTTTCCCCCGTTCTCGCATCCTCACGCCAGTCCGGGCGTTTGAACTCCACATGCTGCTCCAGCACATCTCCTGCACTGAACAGAAAGCACCGTTCAAACACGTTCTTCAATTCGCGGACATTTCCCTTCCAGTCGTAAAGCATCAGCTCCCGCATAAAGTCCGGATCAATCTTGCTGATCTTGCGGCCAAACATCTGATTATAATACTTCAGGTAGTAAGCACAAAGAGCCGGGATATCCTCTCTTCGCTCCCGCAGCGGCGGAATCACAATTTCCATCACATTGATCCGATACAGTAAATCTTTTCGGAATTCGCCCTTCTGCACGCCAAGTTCCAGATTTCGCGCCGTCGCCGCGATCACGCGGGCATCCACTTCGATATCCTCAATTCCTCCGACGCGCTTAAACTTCTTATGGTCCAGAAATGCCAGAAGCTTTGTCTGCATCGGAAGAGGCAGTTCTCCGATTCCATCCAGAAATACCGTTCCGCCCTCCGCCAGCTCGACCAGTCCCTTCTTCGTTCGCATCGCACCCGCAAATGCACCGCGCTCGATACCGAACAGCTCGCTTTCCATCAGGTTGTCCGGAATCTGGCTGCAGTTGATCCGCACCATGGGCTGGTCTCTCCGATCGCTGTTGGCATGGATCAGATACGCCACGACCTCTTTTCCGGAACCGGTCTCACCCCGGATCAGAACATTGATGGAGGAATTCCTTCCAAGGATCTCGATGTGATTGCGGATCTGGGTCGCTTTGTCGCTGGTTCCGACAAATTCTTTTACGTCACCTTCAAGGAAAATACGATTTCCTGCAGAAACACTCTCCGTTCTGTTCACGCTAATCCCCTCACTTCTTATTTTCCCACATACTCGGTCTTCCAGTTTCCACCCTCAGTTTTCCACAGACGGTACAGTCCGTACTGGGCTCCGTCCACAAGCTTCACACCGTCCGCTGCCTGAACCAGCACGTTTTCCGCACCGTTTCGATAGCCCTGGTGAACCATGCGGCGCACCAGACGTTCCAGCTCCTCATCTGCGCAAAAATCGATCTTCAAGACAGAGACACCGTTTGCCACCATCTCACGCTGATCCAGAACATATCTGTAATACTCATTTTCGCCAACAATCTCTTTTGCCGGCTCATTCTCGTATTCGATTCCAACCAGTGTGAGGCCTTTCGCCGGTGCCGTATCGCCTGCGGCTGCTCTGTTTCTCGCCTCTAAAATCTCTTTCATGTGCTCCGGCGGGTACATACCGCTGCCGACTCTGATCAACGTTCCTGCGATAATGCGCACCATATTGTATAAGAAGCCGTTGCCGCGCAGGCGAATCGTTACAATATCATCCGCACCTTTATCCACAGTAATCTCATACAGGTTACGCACGGTCTCTTCAGCCTGGTGATTGGACGCACAGAAACTTGCAAAATCATGCTCTCCGATCAGGTAAGAAGCCGCCTGTCTCATTTTCTCCACATCCAGCGGGTAATGGCAGAAATGTGCATACAAACGTCTTGTCGGCACCTCGATCCTGCAGTTTAAAATTTTATATTCGTATGTCTTTGTACAGTTCTGTTTTCTCGGATGCCAGTCCAGAGGTACTTCCTCAGAATGAACCACCCGCACATCTTCCGGAAGTCTCTGATTGACTGCAAAGCAGATCTTATCTCCCGGCATACGATTTTCTGTGTCAAAGACTGCCACATTGCCAAGTCCGTGCACTCCGGAATCCGTCCTGCTGGCTCCAATGACAGAAACAGGCTCTTTCAGGAGATCCGAAAGAGCTTTATTTAAAACTTCTTCAATTGTAATGCCATTTGGCTGCACTTGCCAGCCACGGTATGCGGTGCCGTCGTAGGCCACCGTCAATTTGATTCGTTTCATATTTCTATTTCCTATAAAATGATCTTCATTCCGATCACAACTGCCAGATACACTACACAAACTGCATACGCCACACGGTCGCGCGCCTCGTAACGAAGCGGTTTCATCTTGGTTCGTCCGTCGCCGCCGCGGTAGCATCTCGCCTCCATCGCCATTGCCAGGTCAGTTGCTCGGCGGAACGCGGAAATGAACAGCGGTACTAAAAGCGGAACCATGGCTTTTGCCTTCTGGATCAGATTTCCGCTTTCAAAGTCAGCGCCTCTCGCCATCTGCGCCTTCATGATCTTGTCCGTTTCCTCGATCAGAATCGGAATGAATCGCAGTGCGATAGACATCATCATCGAAACCTCATGAACCGGAACGCCCACTTTTCCAAGGAAACCAAGGCTCTTTTCCAGACCGTCCGTTAACTGGTTCGGTGTGGTTGTCAGCGTCAGAATCGTAGATCCCAGTACCAGGAAGATCAGACGTACTGCCATAAACGCAGCAAATTCCACGCCTTCCCAGGTCATCTGCAGAAATCCGATCTTGAAGATCGGAGTACCAGGTGTCAGAAACAAGTTAAAGCTGACACTGATCAAAAGCAGGACCAACACCGACTTCAAACCGCGCACCATAAACTTTACAGGCACTTTCGATAACCGGATGGCTGCCACAAGAAACAGCGCCGCCGCCACATAGACCAGCAGGCTGTCTGCAATAAACAGGGATGCAATATAAACCATCGTTCCAAACAGCTTGGTACGCGGATCCATGCGGTGCAGCACCGAATCGATCGGATAATATTGTCCCAGCGTAATATCTCTTAACATTTATTTCCTCCACAGCTTCAGAATCTCGTCCCGCGCCTCTTCCACAGTTGTCACATCTTCACTGATCATAATGCCGCGCGCACGCAGCGCCTGCACCACATACGTGATCTGCGGGGCCGCCAGTCCCATAGCTTCCAGCTCTTTGTAATGACGAAAAACCTCCTTAGGCGTTCCGTCAAACACCTTCTCGCCCTGATTCATAACCACCAGACGAGACACGTATTTTGCCACATCTTCCATACTGTGGGACACGAGAATGATCGTAATCTTCTGCTCCTTGTGAAGCTTTGCCACAAGACCGAGAATGTCATCACGTCCCCTAGGGTCCAGACCGGCCGTCGGCTCATCCAGGATCAGCACCTCCGGTTTCATCGCCAGAACACCGGCGATCGCCACACGGCGCTTCTGGCCGCCGGAAAGTTCAAACGGAGACTGTTTATAAAAGCTCTCATCCAAACCGACCAGATCCAGCGTTTCTTTGGCACGCTTCTCAATCTCATCCTGTGAGAGTCCGAGATTTTTCGGTCCGAAACAGACATCGCTGAATACATCCACCTCAAATAACTGGTGCTCTGGGTACTGGAACACCAGCCCCACCTTGCTTCGCAATGTCTTCATGGAATAGCCCTCGCGGTAAATACTCTCTCCGTTATAGAGAATATCGCCGTCCGTCGCCTTGAGAAGACCGTTTAAATGCTGAGTCAGCGTGGATTTACCAGAACCCGTATGTCCGATCAGGCCGATAAACTCGCCGTCCTCGATGGTCAGATTTATATTTTTCAGCGCATACTGCTGAAAAATTGTGTCCTGACCGTATATATGATTCAAATTTCTGATTTCAATTGCCATATCAAATATGCTCCATATTAGGATAACTTTTCCGCAAGCTCGTCAACAAGCTCCTCAATCGTCAGAATCCCGTCCGAAAGCTCCATACCGGCCTGTTTCAGTTCATACGCAAGCTCTGTTACCTGCGGTACATCCAGCCTGTATTTCTTCAAATCGCTCACTCTGGAAAATACTTCCTTCGGGGTTCCGTCCATCACGACCTGACCGCCGTCCATCACGACCACGCGGTCTGCATCAATGACTTCTTCCATATAGTGGGTAATCAAAAGAACGGTAATGCCCTCCTGTCGGTTCAGCTCATGGATCGTCTTAATTACCTCACGGCGACCGTTCGGATCCAGCATCGCAGTCGGCTCGTCCAGGACAATACAGCGCGGCTTCATCGCCATCACGCCTGCAATGGCAACACGCTGCTTCTGACCGCCGGAAAGCTTATTCGGAGACTGCAAACGATATGCGGTCATCCCGACAGCATTCAGGCTCTTGTCCACGCGTTCCCAGATCTCCTCCGTCGGAACACCCATGTTCTCCGGTCCGAATCCGACATCTTCCTCAACCACATTTCCGATGATCTGATTGTCCGGATTCTGAAAAACCATTCCGGCTGTTTTACGCACATCCCAGAGATGCTCCTCATCGCTGGTCTTCATATCCGCAATATAAACCGTACCGTCAGACGGAAGCAAAATACCGTTCATCAGCTTTGCAAATGTCGATTTACCGGAGCCGTTGTGACCAAGGATCGCCACAAAACTGCCCTCTTCAATATCTAAAGAGACTCCACGCAGCGCATGGTTGATCTCCTCTTTCTCATGTTCTTCATCATGTCTGATATAGTCAAATATCAGATTCACTGCACGAATAATTCCCATATTCTTCCTTTCTTTTTAAGGGAAATGCATACTTCTACAGAATACAAGTTTAGTTGATATCGAGGCGTTCGTCAAGAGGAATGGGGGGATTTCCGGAGAAGAAAAAGGACCGCAGATTTCTCTGCGATCCCTGTCACATTCTTAAACCTTATGGGCGCTGCCATACACCATTGTAATCCACATAGAATCCATTGATATATTCATTTGCCGCTTTATGACCGTCTGCGTAGAAGAAGTAATATAAACCTCCGATCTCCTGCCAGCCTGTCAGCATTGCACCGCCTGCATTCAGATAATAGGTCTTACCATTGTCGATCAGCCAGCCGGTCTTCATAGAGCCGTCCGGATTGAGATAATACCAAGTATTGTTGTCCTTTAACCAACCGGTAAACATGTCACCTGACGCATTCAGATAATACCATACATTGTTCACTTTCTGCCAGCCTGTCAGCATCACGCCCGCATTATTGAACAGATACCATTTGTTGTCAATCTTGCCCCAGCTGTCGCGCAGATAGCTTCCGTCCGGATAACGGAAATACCATTTACCGTCATTTTTGATCCAGCCTACCTGTATGATACCCGATGATGTGCTTCCTGTAACACCCGCCGGAGTATCCTGCTGCTGTCCCTGACCTGTGCCATCGGATACTTCGTCATCATCTACATACATCTCATCGGAATAAATCCACTCACTGCCGGATGCATAAGACTTCACATCGTCATTTTTCGGAACTGCACGTACACGGAACTGATAGTCGCCTTCCTTCGTCATATACGGATAGAAGTCGTAGGAAGTGCTCTTCCAGTCGCTCACACGATGAACCACTTTCTCATTTCTTAACAACTGGATCTGATAAGCCGCGTTGTCAACACTGTCCCATTTCGCATAGCCAAACTTCTCGTTATTGAAATTCTCGCTGAGCCAGCGCGGATCATCCGGCTCTGCCAGAACGCCTTCTACCTCATTGGTCTTTACAGTGATCACGAGCTGGTCCGCATCGTTACGGCGAGCGCTCACAAAAGAACCACCCTTGACCGTTACCTTAGACGCAGCATAACTGCTCTTAAATGCGTAATCATCCTCTGCTTCCAAAGTGATCTTTAACTTATAAGTTTTGCCCAGTTCCGCTTCGTCTACCTCTTTTGACCATTCCGCATCAACAATATCATACTTGTTGTTGCTCGGAATCATAACTTCCAAGGTGTCCTTGGAATCACTGTCTGTATGACCAATGTCCAGGTCCGGAAGATCATCGCCGTCCTGCAGATCGATATTGAGCTTTACGCTCACACTGCTGATCGTAGTTGCAGCCATAACCGGCTGTGCAGCCATCGCTGCCATCAATGCAGCTGCCACAAAAATCTTTGTACTCTTTTTCGCTTTATTTACCAAATTACGTTTTGTCATAACAAGTTCCCCCTGTTCTGATTCTATTTTTAGGACATTCTGCCAAATGTACTATATTCTATTTTTATTATAAACTCATAGAATCTGACCGTCAACTTAAGACTTTCTTTCAAAGTTGTGGTAAAACTGTGAACTTTGAGGCAATTTAGTGGCAATGATCCACATAACGCAAAAAGGCAGGTGGAATATACCACCTGCCTTAAAATTCAGATCATGTAATCGAATCAGTATTAAACTAACTCAAGCAGAACTGCCATTGCGCCGTCGCCCTTACGCTGACCGATCTTGATGATTCTTGTGTAACCACCGTTACGGTTCTCGTATTTCGGAGCGATCTCATCGAATAACTTAGCCGGAAGATCAACCTTCTTTGTGTTTCTCTTTCTGCCAGCAGCCTCTGTCGGAACTTCTGTTACAGCGTAAAGAGTCTTTAACATCTGTCTTCTAGCGTGAAGTCTGGACGGCATATCTTTCTTGATTTCCTTCTCAACTTCATCGTAAACTGTAACTTTCTTACCGTCTACAACTTCTTTCACTCTCTTACCGTTTGCATCTTTGCGAGCAACTTTAGCTGTTACTTTAACAACTTCGTAGTTGTCTTTCTCTTTAACAGCGAGAGCGATCATACCCTCAACGATCTTCTTTACTTCTTTAGCTCTTGCCTCTGTTGTAACGATCTTACCGTTGTTGATAAGTGCTGTTGTAAGGCTTCTAAGCATTGCTTTTCTCTGATCGGATGTTCTTCCAAGTTTTCTATAACCTGCCATGATTTTAATTCTCCTCCATTTGTGTGGAACAATGACCCATGCATCTTCGGGCTTATTGAACCATTGCTTTCTTTGTCCATATAAATGCGTCTGCGAATCGCAGGATTACTGCTCCTCGCTGGAATTAAGCTGTAAGCCTAATTCTTTTAATTTTGCAAGTACTTCCTCTAAGGACTTTCTGCCAAGGTTACGAACCTTCATCATGTCCTCAGATGTTCTGCTGCAGAGTTCTTCTACAGTGTTGATACCTGCTCTCTTGAGACAGTTGTAAGAACGAACGGAAAGCTCCAGCTCGTCGATGTTCATCTCAAGAACTTTTTCTTTTTCATTATTCTCTTTCTCAACCATAATCTCAGCGTTCTGAGAGATTTCAGAAAGGTCGATGAAGAGATTTAAATGCTCACTTAATACTTTCGCTGCAAGGCTAACTGCATCGTCCGGATTCAGTGTGCCGTTTGTGTAGACTTCCAGAGTGAGTTTGTCATAGTCAATCTTCTGACCAACACGAGTGTTTTCAACAGCCATGTTAACACGCTCAACAGGTGTGTAAATGGAATCTACAGCAATAACACCGATCGGGAGATCGTCATTCTTGTTCTTGTCAGCGCTTACATAACCGCGGCCGTTTGTGATAGTAAGCTCCATGTAGAACTTGCTGTCTGCGCCACCGCTTAATGTTGCGATTACCTGCTCCGGGTTGAGGATCTCGATGTCAGCGTCTGCCTGAATGTCAGCTGCTGTGATCACACCTTCACCTTCAAACTCGATGTATGCAGTTTTCGGCTCATTTGTATCGCTGTTATTCTTAATTGCTAAGCTCTTAACGTTCATGATGATCTCAGTCACATCTTCTTTAACGCCTGCGATGGAACTGAACTCATGAAGCACGCCGTCGATTTTCACCTGGCTTACTGCAGAACCCGGTAAAGAAGAAAGCATGATTCTTCTCAGGGAGTTACCCAGAGTTGTGCCGTATCCGCGCTCTAACGGTTCTACGACAAACTTGCCGTATTTTTTATCTTCGGAAATTTCAGCAACTTGAATGTTTGGTTTCTCAAAATCGAACAAAATAGCCCCTCCTTTTGGGTATGCTTAGACTCAAAAAGGCCCTCT
>SVDR01000051.1 GCA_015057755.1 Lachnoclostridium sp. | reverse complement strand
ACATAGATGTAACCATAACTCATAGCGATACCAGCGAGGTCTTTCTGCTTGATCTCTTTACCAGCAGATGCGAACTGAGCAACAGCACCAGTCGGTGTAGCCTTGGAGGACTGACCACCTGTGTTGGAGTATACCTCTGTGTTGAATACGATTACGTTGATGTTCTCGCCGGAAGCAAGTACATGGTCAAGACCGTTGTAACCGATATCGTATGCCCAACCGTCACCACCGAAGATCCACTGACACTTCTTAGCTAAGAAGTTCTTGTTCTTGATGAGGTCTTTGCATGTATCGCACTCAACGCCTTCGATAGCTGCAAGAAGTTTATCTGTAGCTTCGCCATTTAATGCTGTGGAGTTGTATGTGTTTAACCACTCAGCTGCAGCTGCCTTGATCTCTTCTGTAGCGTTCTCGTTAGCTGCTACTGCCTCAACTTTAGCCTTTAAGCCATCACGGATAGCTTTCTGAGCAAGGAACATACCGTAACCGAACTCAGCGTTATCCTCGAAGAGGGAGTTACCCCAAGCCGGGCCGCGACCGTTCTTATCGTATGTGTACGGTGTGGACGGTGCAGAGTTACCCCAGATAGAGGAACAACCTGTAGCGTTAGCGATGTACATGTTATCGCCGAATAACTGTGTTACTAATTTAGCGTACGGAGTCTCACCACAACCTGCGCAAGCGCCGGAGAACTCAAGGTACGGTTTCTTGAACTGAGAACCTTTAACTGTTGTCTCTTTGAACTTAGCAATTACGTCTTCCTTGATATCAAGTGTCTGACCGTAATCGAAGCCCTTCTGAGAGTCAAGGTTAGCATCAAGTTTCTGCATTGTAAGAGCCTTCTCGCCCTTCTTGCCCGGACATACGTTAGCACAGGAACCGCAACCAGTACAGTCAAGAGCGGAAACTGTCATAACGAACTTGTATTCCGGCATAAGCATCATATCGAGACCCTTTGTTCCTTCCGGAGCTGCTGCGAACTCGTCAGCTGTCATAGCGATCGGACGGATTACAGCGTGCGGACATACGTAGGAACAGAAGTTACACTGGATACAGTTATCCGGATTCCATACCGGGATGTTAACTGCGATACCACGTTTCTCGTATGCGGATGTACCAGCCGGGGAAACACCATCTACGTACTCCATGAATGCGGATACCGGGAGGTTGTTACCTTCCTGAGCGTTAACTGCAGCCTGGATGTTGTTTACGTAGTCAACTGTTGCCTTAGCACCTGTCTCTGCATGGCCCATGTCAAGACCTTCGTCTTCACAGTTAGCCCAGTGAGCCGGAACTTCGATCTTAACAAGACCCTTAGCACCAGCGTCGATAGCAGCCCAGTTCTTCTCTACTACATCCTGACCCTTACGGCCGTATGTAGCCTGAGCAGCTTTCTTCATAAGCTCGTTCGCTTTCTCTGCCGGGATGATACCTGTTAACTCGAAGAATGCGGACTGAAGGATTGTGTTGATACGAGTCGGGCCCATGCCTGTCTCGATACCAAGTTTAACACCGTCGATTGTGTAGAAGTTAATGTTGTGGTCAGCGATGAACTTCTTAACCTGACCCGGAAGGTGCTCTTCAAGACCAGCCATATCCCAGGAACAGTTGAGAAGGAATGTACCGCCGTCAACAACTTCCTGTACCATGTTGTACTTTCTGATGTAGGACGGGTTATGACAAGCAACGAAGTCAGCCTTCTTGATTAAGTATGTGGACTTAATCGGTGTGTGACCGAAACGGAGGTGGGACATTGTAACACCACCGGACTTCTTGGAGTCATAATCGAAGTATGCCTGAGCATACATATCTGTGTTGTCACCGATGATCTTGATGGAGTTCTTGTTAGCACCAACAGTACCGTCAGCACCAAGACCCCAGAACTTACAGTTAGTTGTGCCTTCCGGAGTTGTGATAAGCGGAGCGCCGATCTCAAGGGAAAGGTTTGTAACGTCATCAACGATACCAACTGTGAATCTCTGTTTTGTTGTGTTCTCATATACAGCAAGGATCTGTGCCGGAGTTGTATCCTTAGAACCTAAGCCGTAACGACCGGACATGATCGGGAGGTTAGCGAACTCTGTGCCATTGATAGCAGCGAGAACGTCGAGGTATAACGGCTCACCGATGGAACCCGGCTCTTTAGTTCTGTCAAGAACTGTGATCTGTTTAGCTGTCTTCGGAATAGCTGCAAGGAATGCTTCCTTGGAGAACGGTCTGTAAAGACGAACTTTAACAACACCAACCTTCTTGCCCTGTTTTGCAAGGTAGTCGATTGTCTCTTCGATTGTATCGTTTACAGAACCCATAGCTACGATTACATGCTCAGCATCTTCAGCACCGTAGTAGTTGAAGAGTTTGTAGTTTGTACCGATCTTAGCATTAACTTTGTCCATGTACTCCTGAACGATTGCCGGAAGAGCGTCGTAGTTGGAGTTTGCTGCCTCTTTAACCTGGAAGAAGATATCCGGGTTCTGAGCAGAACCACGCTGATGCGGGTTGTTCGGGTTTAATGCTTTCATACGGAACTCATGGATAGCGTCGAAATCAGCCATCTCTTTGAGATCTTCGTAATCCCATGTCTCGATCTTCTGGATCTCGTGGGATGTACGGAAACCATCGAAGAAGTTGATGAAGCAAGCTTTACCTTTGATTGCTGCAAGGTGAGCAACCGGTGTTAAGTCCATAACTTCCTGTACGCTGGACTCACAAAGCATAGCTGCACCAGTCTGACGGCAAGCGTAAACGTCAGAGTGATCACCGAAGATGTTCAGAGCTGCTGCTGCGATAGCACGAGCGGATACGTTGAATACGCCCGGAAGCTGCTCACCAGCGATTCTGAAGATGTCCGGAATCATAAGAAGAAGACCCTGAGAAGCTGTGTAAGTTGTTGTTAATGCACCAGCCATAAGGGAGCCGTGTACTGCACCAGCTGCACCAGCCTCAGACTGCATCTCTGTGATCTGAACCTGCTGTCCGAAAATGTTTGTTCTTCCGTCAGTTGCCCACTCATCTGTAGCCTCAGCCATCGGAGAAGAAGGTGTGATCGGGAAGATAGCTGCCACGTCAGTAAATGCGTATGAAGCATGAGCTGCTGCGTGGTTACCATCCATGGTTTTCATTTTTCTTGCCATAGTTGATTTTCCTCCTATAAAGTGTATAAATAAAAAATTATTTATAAAACCAGTCCCCCCATTTAAACACAGGGATACCTATATTCTATTATAGCAATTTCTCCGAAAAATGCAAATGATAAACGAAAGAATTTAGTACAAAATTATGAACAATTTTAGGTTTTACCATTCGTAAATTCCATATTATGAACAAAATTCCATATTATGAAACAAAAGAAAACCCGACCACAAAATGACTTGTGATCGGGCTGTATTTTATCAATTTATCCTATCGGAGAGATAAGATTTACACCTGACGGAGCTGCATTGGTCTCTGCCGGACCTCCTGCTCCTCCCGGACCTCCGGACGGTGTGATCGGAACTGCCTGTCCCGGACCTCCCGGCTGGCTGTCTGCCGGAGCCGTCGCATCTGCCGGATTCTGCGGAACATTTCCCGGTCCCTGATAGGATTCTGTCGGAGCTGCTGCTGACGGCTGGATCACATCAGACGGTCCTACATTCTGGACTCCATGATCCGACTGTACTCCTCCAGGAGCCTGAGCCGATGTCGGAGCTGTTGTGGACGGTTCTGCACTCGGGAGTGTCTCGGACGGGGACGGAGCGCTTCCGTCTGCCGGGCTGCTGCCCTCTGCTGCAGTGCTCTCTCCCTCTGCAGGGATTACGATTCCTGAAGTATTGCGCTTGATCGTTGCTGACTTTCCTTTATAAGTACTGTTGTGAAGAAGACTTTCCTCGACCACAACACCATCTTTCTTTTTTACAAGATTGGTCACCCAGCGGCTTCCGAGAGTAGCAGCTTTCGCCTCTACTTCCACACCAGGCTCCAACGTCTGATCTTCTTCGTATACCGGAGCCGGCGCTTCCAGATCTTTTACTTTCTTAGAAGACATGGAGAGGGTCACTCCCTCTTCCAGGATCGGAGATCCGTATACAGAAATCGTTAGCTTCTGGTTAGAAAAGCTTGTTTTAATACCGATCGCAGTCTTGGAGTTATTGATAAACTTCATGTCCGGACCGGAATATCCGTCATAGCTTACCATGGCATCCTCACCCGGAGTCACGTAAGACGGTTCATAGCTGTGAGCGTGTCGCTCCGTTGTCTTTAATCCTGCAAATACAACTGCATTATATAATGTAGAAGATACCTGGCAGACACCGCCGCCCGGTTCCTCAACCAGAACGCCGTTTACATACGCTCCGGCTGCCTGATAACCCTTTTCGCGCGTACGGTTACCGGTTGTCAGGTTAAAGGAAAACTCCTCGCCCGGCTGAATGATCATGCCGTTGATTGCATCAGACGCAATACGGATATTTTCATTTCTCGCCTTGTTTGAAGTCGTTGTCGTTGTATAAGTACCGATTCGCTTAAAGCTTTCTTTCGCCTGAGCCTCTGTGATCTCCGGCTCGACTGTTTTTGCTGTCGCAGCGATCGTCTTCTGATACTCTCCGGCTTTTACTGCACTGACCATATCAGCTGCCAGTTTTTCACGCTCGATCAGAGTTCCGTTTTGCGCTCCGGAGAATACGAACTGGGCACTGGCTTTATCGTAAGAACTAATGGATCCGTTTTTCGGCTTCACATCCCAGCCGTCTGCAAGCGCTGCCGCAGCGGCCTGTGCTGCTTCTTCGATTCCGTCTGCAGCAACCGTGTATTCGCCCGCTGTTCCTTTTTCGAAGGCCTCATCAAGCACCTTATCCACATTGCCTGCCAGTAAATTTTCTACCGGTTTTGTCTCTTCATTATAAGAAACTTTTAAATCCCAATCCATGTCCGCGAGGAGTTTTTCTCTCGCCTCGGACTTTGTCATACCGTTGACCGAAATACCGTTGACAACGATCTCTGCTTTGATCTCTGTCTCCGGCTCTGCTGTCGTTTCAACCGGCTTCGTCTCTTTTACAGACTCACCATTGGAACAGCTCTTTAATCCTACCGCTGCACAGAAAATCAGAATCACGATTCCGATCAGAACCAGTAAAATCTTTGCAAAGTCAGGTCCCTGACGGCGACGGCGTCTTCTGGTTGAAGAAGTTGTCTTTCTTCCTGTTCCGGAACCTGCACTTCTTGTATTCTGAGCTGCCGCTGCACGCTCCACACTCCGTTTCGCCGCTGCCTGTGTACTGCGCTTGGAAGCTGCTGCACTTCGCGAACCGGAACTGCGGCTCGATGCCCCGCGGGCACGGGCGGTATCTCTCTGTCCACCCTGAGTTCTCTTTGTATCACTCATGTTTTTTATCACCCTATTCTACCCCATTTACGAGGGTTACATTTTCGTAGTTACTGGATATAGTGTATACCCGAACACTAGTATAGCACAAATAGTGGAAAATGGAATAACATATTTCTTAATTTTCTTTTCCAAAGTTGTGAAATGTGATAAAATCATATCTGGACGCAGAATAACTGCGCCGGAAAGAAGGAAACTGATGAAACTGATCGATCTACACGTCCATTCCAATGCATCCGACGGTTCCCTGACACCATCCGAAGTCGTACTCGCATCAAACGAAGCCGGGCTCACAGCAATCGCTCTGACCGACCACGATACGGTGGCCGGTGTCGCAGAGGCGTTAGAGACTGCTGACCTGCTTGATATCGAAGTCGTACCGGGTGTGGAACTCTCCTGCATTTATAAAGAAAAAGAAATTCACATCTTAGGTCTTTACATTGACCATACCAGTGAATCTCTTTGTCAATTTCTCACATCTACTGCGAAAAAACGCCGGGAGCGCAATGAACAAATGCTGGAAGCGTTCCGCAGAGACGGGTTTGAACTTACTATGGAAGACCTTATGCTGGGAAATCCGAAAACCATTATCACACGTGCTCATTTTGCACGCGCTCTTGTCAACAAAGGATACGTATCCTCTCCGGATCAGGCCTTTAAAAAATATCTGGACCCTGACCGTCCGTATTATCGAAAACGTGAGGTTATCACACCGGAGGAGTCCATCAAAGCCATCCGCGATGCCGGAGGATTCCCTGTTCTTGCCCACCCGTGCCAATACAAACTTGGTTGGAAGGGAACGGAAGACCTGGTTGAGGAGCTCCGCTCCTACGGTCTTTTAGGACTGGAGTGTTTCCACTCCTCCAACAATCAGCATGAAAGCGGAAAACTCCGCGCCATCGCCATGAAATATGATCTGGCGCTGACCGGAGGTTCTGATTTCCACGGCGATGCCAAACCAGATATCCGTCTGGGTGTGGGCCGGGGAGGTCTGAAAGTTTCCGCCGCATATCTGGATACCATCAAACTTGCCATGTTTTTTGGACAAGTTCTCGGATCTTTTTAGAGAGGGCGGCCACATATTTGTGGTCGCTCCCTCCGCTTGTAACTCCAATTACCACTTCCTGTTCTTTGATCAGTCCCGGAAAATAAAAATCACAGTCTTCTTTTCTTGAAGCATTGTTCACGGGAATTCCCAAAGCTTTACAATCAGAGACAACTTCTGCATTTACCGGTTCCGTAGCTGTCGCCAGCACAAAAATCCAGCGTTCTCCCTCCTGCTCCGGGATCAGTCTGCCCAGGCATTCTTTCGAATACCGTTCTTTTCTCCAAACAATCTTCCCTGCCTCTGTAAATGCCTCCAGCTTCTCCGTAATCTCCGGTGCTGTCACCACGATCTTACAACCGAATTCCAGCAGCGAACAGATTCTCCGTTCTGCGATCGCACCGCCGCCAATGACAAGAACCGGCTTGTTTTCTAAATTCACAAACAATGGAAAATATGCCACTATTCCAACTCCTTCAGATAAAGATCTGTCAGCGAATAGCGAACTCTTCCATTATAACCTCTGACCGTATCTGCCATCGCCATGGAATTTAAAATTGCCTCTTCCGTCGCCTCCGCAACTGCCTCAAATACATCGTCCATCATATTTTCGTTGAGCTGTCTGCAAGACACAACCGCATGCTCTTCGTCCTTATGAAAACGGTTTCCTGTTGAAAATCCGAGCATAATGTCTCCGCTTCCATGGCCCATAAAGGAACCGCATCTGGAAAGTCCGACACCGGCTCTGCGGATGATTCGTTTTAACTGACGGTCGGAAACCGGAAGGTCCGTTCCGATCACCATCATAATGGAGCCTTCATCTTTCTTTGCCTCTGTAATCTTGGCACTGAGATATTCGCCAAGCGGTTTTCCATCTAACACAAAATTCTTTGTCTTTCCGAAATTGGACTGTACCAAAACACCGATCGTATAGGTTTCCCCGTCTTTTGTAACCAGTCTGGACGCAGAACCGATACCGCCCTTTAATCCGAAACATGTGGTTCCCTTTCCGGCTCCCACATCACCTTCCGCAAAATCCTCACAGGCGGAATCAATGGCTTTTCTTACTTCTTCAATTCCAATAACACGCTCCGCAATTTTATTGAGGCTTGCATCATTGCATTCTCCTACCACTGCATTGCTGGACGTGACAGCCACACCTTCCTTTGCAGAACGCTCCACAATATAATCGATCAGTGCGTCCTGAACACGACCCACATTTAATGTATTTGTCAGTGCGATCGGAGTCTCCAGTGTTCCAAGCTCCTCGATCTGCGGAATGCCTGCCGTCTTGCCGAAACCATTATGCACAAAAGCCGCCGCTGTCAGCTTGTTGACAAACATATTGTCCTGGCACGGCATGATCACAGTCACACCAGTCTTATGCTCCTCTGTATCGACTGTATAATGTCCGACCGTCACGCCCGGAATGTCAGAAATCTTATTGAGTTTTCCTGTCTCATGTGTTCCGATCACGATTCCATACTCTCTGATTCGCTTTTTCATCCTTCTCGTCCTTTCTCGTTTCACCTAAAAAACGCCATTAACTGATCTTCATAAATCCACGCTCACTCAGGACTGCGTCCACCTGAGCTTCCTCAGCAAAAAATGTTCCCTGTGCCATCTGCACACTTCCGCCGCCTCGTCCGGACAGCTTCTGGTTCAATTCTTTCGAGAGCGCACGCATATCCTCTGTCTGACTTCCCATGATATAAATAAAGCCATTATCTTTGTTTCCGGATAATGCAACTACGGTCTTTCCCTTCTTCTCATCCAAAATCCGGTTCACCATCATGCGAAGATGCTGTGCTCCAAAGTCCTTTTCTACTATATAAAGATTCTCTTCCGTACATGCCAGCGCACTCACACGATTTTCGATCATGCCGCGATAACATTCCGACAGTTTTTCCTGCAGTTTGGAGATCTCACCTTTCATCTTTTCTACAGCACCTGCAATTTCCGTCGGTTTTGCAGATAAGAGATTTGAAATCTTCTGTACTTCGGATCTCTTCTTCTCGTAATCTTCCATCGCGCGTTTTCCGCATAGAAGTGAAATACGCACACCACCCTTATAATGGATCATGGAAAGGAATTTAACCAGTCCGATCTCTCCCGTGCGCTTTACATGTGTTCCACAGCAGGCACAGACATCGCCTCCCGGAATCTTCACAATACGGACATCTCCTGTCAGCTCTTTTTTACTTCTGTAATCTAAGGCATCCAACTCTTCTTTGGATGGAAAATCTGCATAGATCTCACGATTATCCCAAATGATCTCATTGGCCTTTTTCTCGATCTCCATCAGCTCGTCCCACTCGATCAGTCCGTTGAAATCAATGGTAACTTCCTCTGCTCCCATGTGAAATCCTACATTATCATAGCCAAAGCGCTGATGGATCAGACCGGATACCAGATGCTCTCCGGAATGCTCCTGCATGTGAATAAAACGCGGCTCCCAGTCGATCACACCTTTCACGGTTTCCCCTGCTGTCAACGGTGCATCCAGATAGTGTGTTACAACGCCCTGTTTTTCATGGACTTCCAGCACACGTACACCGCCCAGAATACCGGTATCTGTCGGCTGTCCGCCGCCTTCCGGGTAAAATGCAGTCTGATCCAGCACCACTTCATATCCTTTCTTTCCCTTTTCACAGGATACGACCGTACCCTCAAACTCTCTGATATATGGTGAATCATAATATAACTTCTTCATAACTGGCTCCTTTAACATATTCTATGTTTCAGTATAGCATTTTTCCTTCCATTCCACAATTATTTTTCAGAGCCAGGAAATACTGACATGCTGTACCGCATATGATGGAGTGTAGATAAATTCCCCGGAGGGTATGAACATGAGTGATTTAGCTGCAACAAACTGTGGATGTGGTTGCGAAACAACAAATAACGGATGCGGATGTGGAAATAACATTATCTGGATCATCCTGCTTTTATGCTGCTGTGGCGGCTGGGGACATAATGGCTGTGGTTTTGGTAATGACAACAGCTGTATCTGGATCATTCTTCTTCTCTTCTGCTGCGGCGGATGCGGCGGCAATGGCGGCGGCTTCTGCTGCTAATCTCCTACAGGGCGGGAAATTACCCGCCCTTCTCATCCTCCTTCGCACCTTCTTTTTGTTTCTTCTTCTCCCTCTCACATTCTTCATCAATTTCGTAAACAGAGTTTCCATCTATGATCAATCGATATGACATTGGCAATCCCTCCTATATCTTTTATTGTATTCAAAATGAATATGGCGGTTCCAAAACCAATTGCAATTCGTCTGCATGAATCGTCTCTCCCGCTCATATATTGCAACAGTAAAAGGAGGCTGTACGATGAATGAAAAAGATTTAAAACTGACCGATCTGGACTATGCCATTGCAGATCACCATATGCAGATGCTGAAAGCCGCACTTCCATATATGAAAATTGCCGAGCAGCGTTCTCTTTCCTTATTTATCAAATGGAATGAACTCATTCGAACCATGCATTTCTTTTCTGAAAATGATGACGGTATGATGAGCATCTGCTCTCTGGACGAGAATCACACTTCTCCGGCAGACATGCTCGCGGCGATCAAACCATACGCCAGCGTGAACGAACAGGATATGATCGATTTTCTTTCTAACATCATCCAGTTTCGTCAAACCAAAGAAAACCGGCCGAATTTTTCCATGGAACAGATTCTTTCCATTCTTCCGCCGGAACAGCAGTCGCGATACGAAACACTGCAGATGGTCATGCAGACCTTAAACCAGGGATAGGAGGACAATAAAATGAAACAATCATCCTTTCATCAGGACAAACGCCTACATAATCTCGACAGGGACCGTCTGGAACGTCTGATGCAGTTGGCTGACACGCTTTCCAGTACTCCGGAAAATCAAAAAATGTCCGTTTTTCTTGCGATCATGCAAGAAATGCGGACAAAGGATCTAACTTTCTCTTCCGATGAACAGGAACTTCTGTTTACGATCCTGACAGAGAACATGAGCGAAAATGAAAAGAAAAAAGCGAGAATGATCCGCCAGTTATCATCCCAGTTATCAAAAAAATAAACAACAAAAACGCAGCTGAATATGATATGTACTCAGCTGCGTTTCCTATTTCGTTAAAAAACAATCTTATGCATTTTTTACATACTGGTCAAGCCAAGCATGAATTTCTTCTAATCTGCGGATTCTCTTATTTGGCTTACCGGAATTGGAAACACCGTGATGCTCGCCGTGAATAATGAGAAGTTTGGACGGTACACCATGATACTGGAGTGCAGAGAACATCTGAACGCCCTCTGTCAGCCATGTACGGTAGTCTTCGTCTGCATGAATGATCAGCGCCGGAGTCTTGATCTGGTCTGCATATTTCATCGGAGACAACTCCCACATCTTGTCATGGTTATGCCATACGTCGCCGCCAAGCTGTGTGGTATTGAAAGAATAACCGATATCTGTAGTATTTGTCTTGGAAATCCAGTTTGCAATGGAGCACTGCGGAACTGCCGCTTTGAAACGGTCGGTATGTCCGATGATCCAGTTACTCATGAATCCGCCGTAGCTGATACCCATAACTGCAAGACGGTTTCCGTCCATCGCCGGATAACGTCTTAATACTTCATCAGTAAAGAACATCAGCTGATCATAGTCGATGGAACCCTGTTTTGCAACGATATCTGCGAATTCATTGCCTTTACCGTCACTACCGGTCGGGTTTGTATAGAATACAAAATATCCGTCAGACGCATATGTCTGGAATTCGTGCTGTAAATGAGCACCATAAGCACCTTTCGGACCGCCGTGGATCGTTAAAATACCCGGATAAGATTTCTCCGGATCATAGTCCACCGGTTTGATCACGAAACCGTCCAACTCCACACCCTCATGAACAAATGTAAAATGTTCTACCGGGCTGATCTTAACTTCATTCTGAATCTCTTCGTTGAGAGAAGTAAGTTTTGTCTCCACGCCGTTGTCCCAGCAGTACAGCTCAGAAGCAGTCTGATTTCTTCTTCCGATGAAGTAAATCTTACCGTTCTTGATGTCAAACATGTTCACAGTACCGGCTTCGCCGATCACAACCTTTGCATTTCCATCCAGATCAAAGCTTGTCATCACAACATCAGTTCCGTTTACACCAATGACATAAATAATATCGTTTACAGTCGCCTGGTTGGTTCCGCCGGCCATGTTCATATCAGTGGAACATGCAGATCTTGTACTGAAATCATAGTGTAAGAGCATTTTCGGCTCACCATTTTCAATCGTGTAGAGATCCGGATTCTCGTTGTAACCGAAACGCTTCATATCAGAACCCATGAAATCAATGCGTCCGTTTCTGCGGCATGCGTATGTAACAGAGAATGCGCCCTGCGGAAGGATCTCCACTACGCTGCCATCTGCTTCCACATACTCATACAGTGCATTCTGCGGCATCTTTTTCTGTGTATATACGTTGCATGTGAAGAATACAGTATCATTTTCTGCCCAGAATGCGTCCACCTGACCATATTCCGGAGAAATCACTTTCATCTCGCCGGAAGCAAGGTCATAGCGATATAAACGGTCACGAACTTTGTTTGTGATACCGATACCATTGCTCCAGAACGGCATTTCATCAAATACTTCGAAATCTTTCTCTCTCTTCTGGTATGCTTCGTGAACAGATGCATAAATGGCACCATTCTGGTACTGCATCTTTCCAACTTTATGCGGAACAGCATCTTTAAACACTGCTTCGCCACCAGTTACATCCATTGTATAGAAGCAGGTCCATGTCTCGCCATTTTTCACTTTCTTCTGGTACTCTGCCTCACGGTTGCCGGTAAAAAGAATAGTCTCGTTGTCAATCCAGACAAAGTTTCTCTCTTTATTTCCGGAGGTAAGCTTTGTTACTGCTTTCGTCTCATCATTGAATAACCATAAATTAGAATCGTAGCTGTTTCCTTCGATGCTCGGCTGAACAACTGCAAACACACCGTATTTGCCGTCCGGAGACATTGCAAGGTTTGTCGGATAACGAAAACTTGCAAAATCAGTAATTTTCATATTTCTCTTTGTCATAATAAAACCTCCAAAAAATGAGCCCTGCAGGCAATGCCCGCAGGACTCAATAAAATCCGAACTTACTGCCTATTATGCTTTCAAGTATTTCTCAAACCAATCGTACATCTCTTTTAATCTACGGAGTCTGTGTGTTGGCTTACCGGAACGGGACAGCTCATGGTTCTCGCCATGGAACAGGCACATTCTTGTCTCTACTCCAAAGAATTTCAGTGCGGAGAACATCTGGATCGCATCGCCCATCCAGCAGCGATAGTCTTCATCAGACTGGATGAATAATGTCGGAGTCTTTGCCATGTTCGCATATTTTAACGGAGAATGTGTCCACATCTTGTCCGGGCTGTTCCACGGATCTGCTTTGATCTGATCCATGTTGAAGTAGTAACCGATATCAGTTGTCATGCACTTGGATACCCAGTTAGAAATGGATCTCTGGGAAGCTGCAGCTGCGAAACGTGTTGTGTTGCCGATGATCCAGTTTGTCATATAGCCGCCGTAGGAACCGCCCATTACACCGAGGCGTTTCTCATCGATCTGCGGATACATCTTCAGAACTTCGTCTGTTACTGCCATTACATGATCAAAGTCTACACTACCGTGTCTGCCGGAAAGATCAGCAAATGCGTTGCCGCGTCCGTCACTTCCTAACGGGTTTGTATAGAATACAAAGTAGCCTTCATTTGCGAAGAACTGCATCTCGTGGAAGAATACAGAACCAAAAATTACTCTCGGACCACCGTGGATTGTTAAAAGACCCGGATATGTCTTAGTCGGATCGTAGTTTGCCGGTTTCATTACATAACCGTCAAGCTCGCATCCCTTGTATGTAAATGTAAACTCTTCGATCGGGCAGATATTTCTCTCTGCAAGGAGTTCATCGTTGAAGAATGTTAATTTCTTCTCTTCTTTGCCGTCGAAGCTGTAGATCTCAGAGAGACCAAGATCACGCATAGCTGCGAAATAGATCTTATCGCCGCAGAGGCAGAAGTTGTTGATGGAACCCTGTCTGTCGATCAGAGTCTCGTAGTTACCGTTTTCATCAAAACGTCTTAATACTGTATTCTTTCTTGTTGTGGAAAGAGTATAAATGTATTTATCGTCATGTGCTTTGTCGCCGCCGTCGGAGAACTTCACGTCAGAGCCAACTGTATTATGAACGCTGTCATCGTAGTCAGCAAGGAACTCTACTTTACCATCTTTGATTGTGTAAAGTTTGCAGTTCTCGTTGCAGCCGTACAGTTTCATATCGGAACCGAAGAAGATCACTTTGCCGTTTAAGATACAAGCGTACTCAATCTTCATATCCTTCTGCTCAACCAGAACTTCTGTTGTTCCGTCTGTTAAGGAGTAGGATTTCAGGCCCTGATATAAGCCCTTCTTCTCTGTATAGAGGTTGCCAACATAGAGAACTTTGTCACCTTCGATCCAGTAATTCTCAATGTTCTCGTAATCTTCGCTTACGATCTCATTTGTACCTGTTGTCATATCGTAGATGCAGAGACGTGCTCTCTTCTTATTTACGATACCCTGGCCGTTTGCCCAGAACGGAAGCTCATCGAATACTTCGTAATCTTTCTCGTCTTCCCATGCTTTCTTAGCAGCCTTCTTCTCTTCGTCGTTCATGTTTGCGAAATCCGGCTTGTTGTAGTCGTATTTCACTGTCATAACCAGCTTATCGCCTACTTTTTTGAACTTAGCAACTGTACGCGGAATAGCAAATGCAAACTGTGCCTCGCCGCCTGCGATATTAATTGTGTAGAAGCATGTCCAGTCTTCGCCACTCTTCACTTTATCAGCATAAGCTTTGTCACGGTTGGATGTAAACATTACTGTCTCGCTATCGATCCAGATAAAGTTTCTCTCTTTTTTACCGTTTGTGAGCTTTTTATACTCACCTGTTTCTGTATCCATGATCCAGAGACAGGAATCATAACAATTGTCTTTTTCATTCACGTTCACTACTGGAATGATACCGTGTTTTCCATCCGGAGATGTCACGATCGCTGTCGGATAATGGTAGAACATAAAATCATTAATACCGATGTTTTTCATTATAAATTACCCCCATTTTATTAATAGAACTTAAAAGGTTCTCGGTTTTCTACACCAATATTTATTATACAACTTACATGATTACTTTACAAGAAAAAAGTGCGATTTTGTGCAAGAATTCCAAAGACAAAAACAAGCCCCCGGTAAAATACCGGAGGCTTGTAAATTCATTTCATCAATTAACTTTGAAGAAAGATAGTCCGTACCGCTTTTGGCGATTAGTCACAAAGGTGACAAGCTACGAAGTGGTTCGGCTCGATCTCTTTGAGCTTCGGCTCTTCGCTTCTACATCTGTCTGTAGCATACGGACAACGTGCAGCGAAACGGCAGCCCGGCTTCGGATTGATCGGGGATGTGATCTCACCTTTCAGTAAGATACGCTCTCTCTTCTTATTTAAGCTCGGTACCGGGATAGCGGATAACAGAGCCTGTGTATACGGATGAGTTGGCTTGTCGAACAGCTGTCCGGACGGAGCCTTCTCAATTAACTGACCAAGGTACATTACAGCGATATCATCTGCAAAGTGATGTACTACGGAAAGGTCATGTGTGATGAACATGTAAGTAAGACCCATCTGTTCCTGAAGGTCCTGCATCAGGTTCAGGATCTGAGCCTGAATGGATACGTCAAGAGCGGATACCGGCTCATCACATACGATGAACTTCGGCTCCATTGCAAGTGCTCTTGCGATACCGATACGCTGACGACGACCACCGTCAAGCTCGTGCGGGTATGTGTTTACAAGACGCTCTGCAAGACCTACTGTCTCCATAAGCTCATAAACTTTCTCAAGTCTCTTTGCTTTATCCGGAATGATCTTCTGGAGCTTTAACGGCTCACCGATGATCTCGGATACTGTGTTACGCGGGTCAAGGGATGCATACGGGTCCTGGAAGATCAGCTGCATCTGACGTCTTAAAAGACGCATCTCATTTGCGTCCTTCTTAAGGATATCTTCACCGTTGAAGATAACCTGACCGGATGTCGGCTCGTGAAGACGAAGGATCGCACGACCTGTTGTGGACTTACCACAACCGGACTCACCTACAACACCGAGTGTCTTACCTTCTTCGATTGTGAATGTTACATCATCAACCGCATGAAGCATTCCCTTTGGTGTCTGGAAGTATTTTTTAAGATTCTTAACTTCAAGAATTTTGTTTGCCATTACTGATCCTCCCTCTCAATTCTAAAGTTCGGCTCATCGTATCTGGAGCAGCGTACATAATGAGTATCGCTTAACCACTTCTTAGCCGGTCTAGCTTTTTCACATTCCGGAGTTGCATATTTACATCTCGGTGCGAAGCAGCAGCCCTTCGGAAGATCTGTCGGGTCTGGCATAAGGCCCGGGATCGGGGACAGACGGTTTCTCTTGATCTCGATGTTCGGAAGGGAACCGAAGAGACCCTCTGTGTACGGATGTCTTGTGTGGTTGAATACGTCCTCAAGTGTACCGTGCTCAACAATCTGGCCTGCGTATACTACGGATACTTCATCACATACCTCAGCGATGATACCAAGGTCATGTGTGATCATGATCATAGCAGAGCCATATTTCTCACGAAGACCCTTCATTGTCTCAAGAACCTGTGCCTGGATTGTTACGTCCAGAGCTGTTGTCGGCTCGTCTGCAAGAA
>SVDR01000050.1 GCA_015057755.1 Lachnoclostridium sp. | reverse complement strand
TTCTCAGAAAGAACCTGCTTTAACTGGAGGCCTGTTGTACCTGCATCCAGTACGATATAAGAAGCGAAGTACAGAACCTTCTCCAGGACTCTCGGAGAGATATCCAGGATCAGACCCATACGGCTCGGAATACCCTTAAAATACCAAATATGGGAAACCGGAGCGGCCAGAGCAATATGGCCGATACGCTCACGACGTACGCTTGCTTTTGTTACCTCAACGCCACAGCGGTCGCAGATTACGCCTTTATATCTGATTTTCTTATACTTACCACAATGACACTCCCAGTCCTTGCTCGGTCCGAAAATTCTCTCACAGTACAGGCCGTCTTTTTCCGGCTTTAATGTTCTGTAGTTGATAGTCTCCGGTTTTTTAACCTCACCGAAAGACCACTCAAGAATTTTTTCCGGAGAAGCAAGTCCGATTTTGATCGCGTCAAATGTCATCGGCTGAACGTTTTCCTTAATCTCAGGCATGAACGGTACTCCCTTCTATTATTCGTCAATATCGGAATCGTCGAAATCATCATCGAAGTCATCCGCATAATCATCGTCTTCTTCTACGCTGACAAACTCGCCGTCTTTAATTTCCTGTGTCTGGAAACCAAAGCTGCTGAAAGAATTCTCTTCCTGCTCTGCGTAGTTTCTCTCACCTTCGATGATCTCACGAAGGTCCATGTTTGCGTCAGAGTAGTCAATATTTTCGGACATATCCACTTCTTCTGTCTCGCCATTTTCAAGCTCGCGGAGAACACGAACGTCCAGACCAAGGGACTGAAGCTCTTTCAGTAATACCTTGAAGGACTCCGGAATACCCGGCTCCGGAATGTTCTCGCCCTTGATGATGGACTCATAAGTCTTCACACGACCTACAACGTCATCAGACTTCACTGTAAGGATCTCCTGAAGTGTGTAAGCTGCGCCGTACGCCTCAAGAGCCCAAACCTCCATCTCACCGAAACGCTGGCCGCCGAACTGTGCTTTACCGCCTAACGGCTGCTGTGTTACGAGTGCGTATGGACCTGTGGAACGTGCATGGATCTTATCGTCTACCAGGTGGTGGAGTTTCAGATAATGCATGTGACCGATTGTTGTCGGGCTGTCAAACGGCTCACCTGTACGGCCATCACGTAACTGTACTTTACCTGTGCGGTCGATCGGAACGCCCTTCCATAAAGCACGGTGATCCAGATTGTTAGCAAGGTATTCCATTGCTTCCGGTTTCAGTAAGCCATCATATTTCTCCTGGAATGCTTCCCATTCCATGTTAACGTAATCATTTGCAAGCTCAAGTGTATCCTGGATATCAACCTCGTTTGCACCGTCGAATACCGGTGTGGAAACGTTGAAGCCAAGAGCCTTTGCAGCTAAGCTTAAATGGATCTCAAGCACCTGACCGATGTTCATACGGGACGGTACGCCGAGCGGGTTAAGCACGATGTCGAGCGGACGGCCATTCGGAAGGAACGGCATATCCTCTACCGGAAGTACGCGGGAAACAACACCCTTGTTACCGTGACGGCCGGCCATCTTGTCACCTACGGAGATCTTACGTTTCTGAGCGATGTAGATTCTTACGGACTGGTTTACGCCCGGAGCAAGCTCATCGCCGTTCTCTCTTGTAAATACCTTAGCGTCAATGATGGTACCATATGCGCCGTGCGGTACTTTCAGAGATGTGTCACGAACTTCTCTTGCCTTCTCACCGAAGATTGCGCGGAGAAGTCTCTCTTCTGCTGTCAGCTCAGTCTCACCCTTCGGTGTAACTTTACCAACCAGGATGTCACCTGCACGAACCTCAGCACCGATACGGATGATTCCGCGCTCGTCAAGGTCTTTCAGTGCATCCTCACCAACACCCGGAACGTCTCTTGTGATCTCTTCCGGTCCTAACTTGGTGTCACGGGATTCACACTCGTATTCCTCAATGTGAACAGAAGTGTAAACGTCGTTCTGAACCAGTTTCTCACTTAACAGAACAGCATCCTCGTAGTTATAACCTTCCCAGGTCATAAATCCGATCAGCGGGTTCTTACCAAGTGCGATCTCACCGTCTTTTGTGGACGGACCGTCTGCGATAACCTCACCAGCGTTTACATGGTCGCCCTTGTAAACGATCGGCTTCTGGTTGTAGCAGTTAGACTGGTTGCTTCTCTTAAATTTAGTCAGATGGTAAACATCTCTGTTTCCATCGGAATCTCTCTTAATAATGATCTCGTTGGAAGCGGAACGCTCAACGATACCTGCGTTTTTCGCAACTACGCAGACACCGGAGTCAACGGCTGCTTTCGCCTCGATACCTGTACCAACGACCGGAGCCTCTGTTGCGAGAAGCGGAACTGCCTGACGCTGCATGTTGGAACCCATCAGCGCACGGTTCGCGTCATCGTTCTGGAGGAACGGGATCATGGATGTCGCTACGGAGAATACCATCTTCGGAGAGATATCCATAAGATCGATGGAACGTTTCTGGAAGGAGGAAGTCTCCTCGCGGAAACGACCGGATACGTTGTTGTGGATGAAGTATCCGTTTTCATCTAACGGCTCGTTCGCCTGAGCTACGATGAAGTTATCCTCTTCGTCAGCTGTCAGGTAAACAACGTCGTCTGTTACACGCGGATTTGCCGGATCAGCTTTGTCAACCACACGGTACGGAGCCTCAACGAAACCGTACTGGTTTACCTTTGCGTAAGTAGCAAGGGAGTTGATAAGACCGATGTTCGGACCCTCCGGAGTCTCGATCGGACACATACGGCCATAGTGTGTATAGTGTACGTCTCGAACCTCGAAACCTGCACGCTCTCTGGACAGACCGCCCGGACCTAACGCGGAGAGACGTCTCTTATGTGTCAGCTCGGAAAGCGGGTTGTTCTGGTCCATGAACTGGGACAGCTGGGAGCTTCCGAAGAACTCTTTCACTGCTGCAGTTACCGGTTTGATGTTGATCAGGGACTGCGGTGTGATACCATCCATATCCTGTGTTGTCATTCTCTCACGAACAACACGCTCCATTCTGGAAAGACCGATACGGTACTGGTTCTGCAGCAACTCACCAACTGCACGAATACGACGGTTGCCAAGATGGTCGATATCATCTTTTGTACCGATTTCGTACTCAAGGTGCATATTATAGTTAATGGAAGCGATGATATCTTCCTTAGTAATATGCTTCGGAATTAAATCGTTGATATTGCGGCGGAGCTCGTCTTTTAACTCTTCCTCGCTCATATCGCCTGCTTTTTCAAGGATTGCTTCAAGTACCGGGTAGAATACTAACTCAGCAGCACCAACCTCAGCCGGATCAAATGTCACATAAGCGCCAAGATCTACCATCATGTTGGAAAGTACTTTTGCTGTTCTCTCCTCTGTCTGGATCCATACGTACGGAACTGCTGCGTTCTGGATCTCGATCGCCATCTCCTTGGAGACTGTCTTGCCTGCCTCTGCAAGGATCTCGCCTGTTGCCATATCAACAACATCCTCAGCGAGAACGTGACCTGTGATACGGTTCTTGAAGTGAAGTTTCTTATTGAATTTGTATCTGCCTACCTTAGCGAGGTCATATCTTCTTGCATCGAAGAACATGCTGTTTAAAAGGCTTTCTGCGCTGTCTACAGAAAGCGGCTCGCCCGGACGGATCTTCTTATATAACTCTAAGAGGCCATCCTGATAGTTGTCGGAAGTGTCTTTACCAAAGCTTGCAAGAATCTTCGGCTCTTCACCAAAGAGCTCAACGATCTCTGCGTTTGTTCCGTAACCGAGTGCACGGATGAGCACAGTTACCGGAACTTTTCTTGTACGGTCTACACGAACATAGAATACATCGTTAGAATCTGTCTCGTACTCTAACCATGCACCACGGTTCGGGATCACTGTACAGGAATATAACTCTTTACCGATCTTATCATGGTCAATGCCGTAGTAGATACCAGGGGAACGTACTAACTGGCTTACAATAACTCGCTCGGCGCCATTAATTACGAAAGAACCTGTATCTGTCATTAATGGCAGATCACCCATGAAAATCTCGTGTTCATTGATTTCATCTTTATCTTTGTTGCAGAGTCTAACCTTTACTTTTAAAGGTGCTGCATAAGTAGCATCGCGCTCTTTGCACTGTTCAATTGTGTACTTGATCTCATCTCTGCAAAGTGTGAAGTCTACAAACTCCAGGCTCAGATGACCAGCAAAGTCAGCGATCGGAGAGATATCCGCGAAAACCTCTTTCAGACCTTCGTCGAGAAACCACTGATAGGAATCTTTCTGGATTTCGATCAGGTTCGGCATCTCAAGAACTTCTTTCTGTCTTGAATAGCTCATTCTTACGCTTTTACCGGACTGGACCGGACGTATTCTGCTTTTCTCCATTGACGTTTCACCCCTGTTTTCTTTATCATATCAACTTGCCATTGACGCTTCGCATCTGCTCCGCATAAACAACGGCAAAAAGTTCCCACTTTTGGGCATAGTTGTGCCAAAAGGCACATGACACCACAATAGTGCACATTACATATTATCATTGTAAAGTCAATATGTCAAGCGGTTTTTTCCTTATTTTTATAACTTTGGCAAGTTTTATTTTTCTCTGTACTTTTCCATGACATTGTGTTAAAATTAACGAAATGATTTCATGGTGATATGAAAAGGGGAAAGGAGAATACACTTTGAGTCAGCTTAGTTTTGAAAAACTGGACGAAATCCTTCAGGCGCATGATTACAATCCGTCTTTAGTAATCGCCATTATGCAGGATATCCAGAAAGAATATCGTTATCTGCCAGAGGCAGCTTTATGTTACGTTGCTAAAAAGTTAAATATCAGTGAAGCGAAAATTTACGGCGTAGCTACATTCTACGAGAACTTCTCCCTCGAGCCGAAGGGAAAATATGTGATCAAGGTCTGTGACGGAACAGCTTGTCATGTTCGTAAATCTGTTCCGATTCTGGAAGAGATCCGCACACAGCTTGGCGTTTCTGCTGAAAAGCCAACAACTGATGATATGATGTTTACTGTTGAGACAGTTTCCTGTCTCGGCGCATGCGGACTTGCTCCGGTTTGTACAGTAAACGACGTGGTTTACCCGGCTATGACTCCGGAGAAGGCACGTGCGATGATCAGAGAAATCCGTGAAAAGGAGGCAATGGGCGAATAATGTTGGAAAGAATTAACTCCAGAGAAGAAATGAGCGCGAAGCGCGAAGAATATGCAAAAGCCCTGAACGCACAGAGCAAGCAGATCCTGATCTGCGGCGGTACCGGTTGTGTAGCCGGCGGCTCCTTGAAGATCTATGATCGTTTAAAACAGATGATGGACGAGCGCGGTATCAAATGTACGATCGTTTTAGATGTACATGACCATGACCACGAGGAAAGTGTTGGTCTGAAAAAGAGTGGATGTCACGGTTTCTGTGAGATGGGTCCGCTCCTTCGTATTGAGCCGATGGGCTGGCTTTATACAAAGGTTAAAGTTGATGACTGTGAAGACATCCTCGAACAGAGCATTTTAAATAATGAAGTCGTTGACCGTCTCGTTTACCGCGATGCCAACGGCGTTGCTTATCCGAAACAGGAAGAAATTCCGTTCTACAAACAGCAGACACGTGTGGCTCTCGAGCACTGCGGTCACATCAACGCAGAATCTATCGAAGAGTACATCGCTGTAGGCGGTTACAGCGCTGTTGAGAAATGTTTATTCGATATGACTTCCGAAGATATCGTAAAAGAGATTTCCGAAGCAGGTCTTCGCGGCCGTGGCGGCGGCGGATTCCCGGCCGGTACAAAGTGGTCCCAGGTACTTCGCCAGAAGGATCCGGAGAAGTACGTTGTATGTAACGGTGACGAGGGTGACCCGGGTGCATTCATGGATCGTTCTATGATGGAAGGTGATCCGCACCGTGTATTAGAGGGTATGATCATTGCAGGTATCGCTACAAAGGCTCACACAGGTTACATCTATGTTCGTGCAGAGTACCCGCTTGCTGTTGAGCGTTTAACGATCGCGATCGCACAGGCGAAGGAACTTGGTCTCCTCGGTGAGAATATCTTAGGTTCCGGTTTTGATTTCGATATCAAGATCAGCCAGGGTGCAGGCGCATTCGTTTGTGGTGAAGGTTCTGCTCTTACCGCTTCTATCGAAGGTAACCGTGGTATGCCGCGTGTAAAACCGCCGCGTACTGTAGAGCACGGTCTCTTCAATAAACCGACTGTATTAAATAACGTAGAGACATTCTGTAACGTGGCTCCAATCATCAACAAGGGTTCCGCATGGTACAAGACCATCGGTCCGGACAACAACCACGGTACAAAAGCATTTGCATTAACAGGTAATGTTAATAACACAGGTCTGATCGAGGTTCCGATGGGAACTACACTCCGCGAAGTAATCTTTGATATCGGCGGCGGCGTAAAGGGCGGCGAATTTAAGGCTGTTCAGATCGGCGGACCGTCCGGCGGATGTTTATGCATCAGCCCGACAGAAAACCATTTAGATATGAAGTTAGACTTCGACTCCTTAAAGAAAGTTGGCGCCATGATCGGTTCCGGCGGTCTTGTAGTTATGAACGACAAGAGCTGTATGGTCGAGGTTGCCCGCTTCTTCATGAACTTCACACAGAACGAGTCCTGCGGTAAGTGTGTTCCGTGCCGTGAAGGTACAAAACGTATGCTGGAACTCTTAACTGATATCGTTGAGGGACGCGGAACAATGCAGCACATCGAGCTCCTCGAAGAACTGGCTTCCACAATTTCCGAAACTGCTCTCTGCGGTCTTGGTAAATCCGCTCCGTCTCCGGTAAGCAGTACATTAAAGTACTTCCGCGACGAGTACATTGCTCACGTTGTGGATAAGAAATGTCCGGCTAACCAGTGTAAGGCTCTCGTTTCCATGCAGATCGATCCGGATTTATGTAAGGGCTGTACAAAGTGTGCTCGTATGTGTCCGGTTGGCGCGATCACAGGTACTGTGAAGCAGCCGCACCACATCGATCAGGAGAAATGTATCAAGTGCCGTGCTTGTATTGACGGCTGTCCGTTTGGCGCTGTGAAAGAAGTGTAGGAGGAGAAAGAAATGGCTAAATATATGATCATTGATGGACTCCGCGCAGAGTTCACAGACGAAAAAAATATCCTTCAGGTAATCCGCAAAGTCGGAATCAACATTCCGGTATTCTGCTATTCCTCAGAACTGTCCATTTTCGGCGCCTGCCGTATGTGCGTGGTTGAGGATGAGAGAGGAAACATCATTGCTTCCTGCTCCACTCCGCCGAAGGAGGGAATGAAAATCCGTACAAACACACCGAAGCTCCATCATCACAGAAAGATGATCCTGGAACTGCTTCTCGCTTCCCACTGCAGAGACTGTACAACATGTGAGAAGAACCAGAAGTGTCAGCTTCAGGCCCTTGCAAGACGTTTCGGTCTGTATGAAGTACGTTTCAACAACTATCGTCCGCAGTACGAGATGGACTTCTCCTCTCCGGCTGTCGTTCGTGATATGAACAAGTGTATCCTCTGTGGTGACTGTGTTCGTATGTGTAACGAGATTCAGGGTGTTGGCGCCATCGATTTCGTACACCGCGGTTCCAATATGCTGGTTTCTCCGGCATTCGGCAGAAAACTTGCTGAGACAAACTGTGTAAACTGTGGTCAGTGTGCAGCTGTATGTCCGACAGGTGCGATCACAGTTAAGAAGTCCACAGGTAAAGTTTGGAATGCGATCTTCGATCCGAAGAAGCGCGTAATCGCTCAGGTTGCTCCGGCTGTTCGTGTAGCTCTCGGTGAAGAGTTCGGTATGAAACCGGGTGACAACAGCATTTATAAGATCTACACAGCTCTTCACATGATCGGTTTCGATCTGGCTTTCGATACTTCTGTCAGCGCAGATATGACGATCATCGAGGAGACAAATGAGCTTGCTGCGATCCTTGCAAGCAATGAGGAGCGTAAATACCCGTTATTTACATCCTGCTGCCCGGCTTGGATCAAATATTGTGAAACAAGACATCCGGAACTCCTTCCGTACATCTCCACAAGCAAATCTCCGATGCAGATGTTCGGTGCAGTTCTGAAAGAATACTACAAACCGTCCGATGAAGAATGCGGTCTTGAGACATTTAACGTAGCGATCATGCCGTGTACTGCTAAGAAGATGGAAGCTGAAAGAGAAGAATTTGTCCGCAATGGCAAACCGGATATCGATGCAGTTATCACAACAAAAGAACTTGCGAAGATGATCCGCGAACTTGGTATCCAGTTCAATGAGATCGAGCCGTCCGCTCCGGACCAGCCGTTCTCCATCCGTTCTGGTGCAGGTGTTATCTTTGGTGCCAGCGGCGGTGTAACTGAGGCAGCTCTCCGCCGTGTTGCAGAGCGTTCCAATGCAGCTCTTACAGAGATCCGTTACTCCGGCGTTCGTGGTTTAGAGGGTATCAAGACTTTCACAGCCATGATCGGCGAGAAGGAAGTTCGTGTAGCTGTTGTCAGCGGTCTTGCAAATGCTGAGGCTCTGATCCAGCTCATCGAAAGCGGCGAAGAACACTTTGATTTCGTGGAAGTTATGGCTTGTCCGACCGGTTGTATCGGCGGCGCAGGTCAGCCGGAAGGCTTCTTATCTGACAAGGAAGCTCGTGCAGCAGGTCTGTATACAGCAGACAAGAGCGCACTTGTAAAACGTTCCGATGAGAACCCGGTTGTTAACCAGCTCTACGAGACAGGACTTCTGAAAGACCGTGCTCATGAATTATTACATGTTCACTACTGTGCACATCATGAAGAATAATCTTACATAACAAAGAGTGGTCGGCGCACCAATTCGCGCGCTGACCACTCTTTCCTTT
This sequence comes from Lachnoclostridium sp., assembly GCA_015057755.1. The sequence goes on along the minus strand of SVDR01000050.1, from coordinate 7,645 downwards.
TATTTCTGAAAATTTACTCTGCGATTGTGTAATACCCCGGTGCGTAGATCTCCATCCGGTAGAAATCATAGCCCTCATCCAGCTCCGGAATCTCGCACACGACTTCAAGTCCGCTCTGGATACAGAATCCGTCATCGCCTTGACTCTTATACGCAGTTTCAAAGAACTCCGTTCCGTCCGGCAGATTCTCTGCCGCTCCGATCCGTTCTAAAAACTTCACAGCAATGTCTGCAACTTCGGAAAATCCCTTTTCATAATGAGTATACATTTCCATTCCGTGAATTTCTCCGGTTGCAGTATCTACATTAATGTTGAGAAAACCTGCATACTCCTCTTCATTTCGGATTGTAAATTCATACACCGTTTCATACCAGTTGTATTCATCAATGAACTGGTTGTAACTGTATACGCTCATGCTCCATCCATATCCTGCATCACTAATACAATCACGCAATACAGCAACTGCATCTTCAAATATGATCGGAAAATGGCCAAAACCGTTGCAAGCTACGCCAAGCTCGCGAACTTCATCATCTGTCAGTTCCCAGTCTTCCATATAGGCCAGATCTGTTTCCGCCGGAACAGGAAGCTCTAAGAAATATTCTGCCTCCGGTGCAGGAGCCTCATCCAGCGGAGTCTCACGTGCAGGAGCTACCGCCATCGGCTCCGGAACTGCTTCCGCCCAGCCCATGTGAGTTACGTCATCCATGGTATTAAAAACAATGATCATCGTAAACGTAATGAAAACCGTAATCATCACGATCATCGCCGTGATAATTGCAATTAGCGAGCTGTGTCTCCGCGCTGCCTGCGAAGAACGTTTGACCGTCTGAACAGGGGCCGCTTTCGCACTCTTAGGTTCCTGCTTCCTCTGCAGCATCCGCGCCTTGATCTCCGCCTTCTTTGCCTCTGTCTCACTGGCGGTCATCCGCTCCGTGGACTGACGGCTCACTCCGTCATGATACGCGCAGGCGTGCTCGTACTCCGGATGGCGTGTATTCAGATAATACTGAACATTCTGCTCCACCGGCTTCCATACGATCTTTCTGCATCCTTTGCAGTAAAATCCGTTTATAGGCTGGTCACAACACGGGCAAATCTTCATTTTCATAGGCATTTCACCCCATTATCTTAAATCTTAATCTTCATCCATTTCTCACTCTTAAATCTCCACTGAGTCAGTACAAATCTTGTAAGCTGATCAAATACTACACCGTACCAGATACCGATGATTCCAAAGCCCATCACATAGCAGAACAGATAGGAGAAAATCGGACGGACAAATGTAATACTGAGCATGGATGCCATGGTTGTAAATTTTACGTCGCCAGCACCACGCAGACATCCCATGTAAATAACCTGAGAGATCTGAAGCAGAACAATGATCGTCAGGACGCGCATGATCTGCACACCGATCGCGATAATATGCACCTCTTCGAAAAACATCCCATAGTACCATTCGCCCAGAACCAGATAAATACATGCCAGCACGATAGAGATCATATTACCGATTCGCTGACAGATGGTTCCATAGGACTTGGCAAGATCCGGTCTGAGTTCACCAAGGCTTCGACCGCAAAGAGCCACCGCCGCCACCTGCATACCGTCACCAAAGGAGAATGACAAGCTCATGACGTTCATACCGACCTGATGCGCTGCAAACGCTTCTGTACCAAGATTTGCAACCATCATAGAAACCGTAAGGAAACCGATTCGCATGAAAATCTGCTCCACAAACACGCTGGAACCGATATTCAGCATATTTTTCACCGGAGCCAGCGTAATCTTTACCTTCTCTTTCAATATGTAAGGAATGCTGACAAAATTATCCTTCGGTAAAATGGAAATAATGCTCATGCCGCATGCCACTACGGTACCAAACACAGTCGCCAGCGCCGCACCTGTGATTCCAAGAGCCGGGAACCCGAAATTACCGCCGATCAACAGATAGTTGCCGATCATGTTAACGATATTGGAAGTCACGTTGGTTCTCATGGCAATCTTGGTATTGCCTGCTCCACGCTGCGCCGCATTGATGGCCATGGAGATAATATTAAACATCATACCGCCCATGATGATCCGGTAATAAAGGACCGCATCATCGTGCGTGTCTGCCTGAGATCCACAGAACCGGATAATCGGACCTGCAAATGTCACGGCCGCCATACTGACGATCGCTCCCATTACCAGCACAAACGCAAATGCCATCAGAAGAACCTGATTGGCTCCGTAACGGTCTTTTTCACCGCGCCTGCGGGCAACAAGGGCTGAAACGGACACATTCAGCGCCATAAATATGCACAATCCGATGAACTTGGGCTGTGTCGTAAGTCCTACCGCTGCAACAGAAGATGCGCCCAGAGAGCTTACCATCCACGAGTCCACCATTCCAGCAAAAGAAATAAAAAAAGATTCCATAACTGCAGGCCACGCCATATGAAATGCAGTACGGTATCCCTCCTTATCTCCACCCCAGAATCCAATTTTCTTTGTCTCTTGTAAATTTGCTTCCATACTTCTAAAACTCCTCCGTATGGCCGGGCGGAAACGGTCTCCGCCCGGTCTTAATTCCTGCATTTACTAGAAAAATCTCATCTTTTTCGCCATATCCACAAATTCGCGGTTGGTTTTTGTTCTTGCAAACAGATCCAGCACCTTCTCTACGGATTCCTCCGGTTTCAGGGAGTTGGTTGCCTTTCTCACGCTGTCCACAGCCTCTGCTTCCTCTTTTGTAAGAAGCAGATCGTCTCGACGGGTACCGGATTTTAAAATATCGATTGCCGGGAAGATTCGTTTCTCGGAAAGTTTTCTGTCAAGCACCAGTTCCATGTTGCCGGTACCTTTAAATTCCTCGTAAACAACATCATCCATACGGCTTCCTGTATCCACCAGCGCAGTCGCAAGGATCGTCAGGCTTCCGCCTTCTCTCATATTACGCGCTGCACCAAAGAAACGCTTCGGCATATGAAGCGCTGCCGGGTCAAGACCGCCGGAGAGAGTACGTCCGCTCGGGGACACAACCAGGTTATATGCACGAGCCAGTCGTGTGATACTATCTAACAGGATCATAACATCACGGCCGTGCTCAACGAGACGTTTCGCACGCTCGATTACCATCTCAGATACGCGTTTATGACGATCCGGAAGCTCATCGAATGTGGAGTAGATCACTTCTACGTTCGGACCGATTACAGACTCTTTGATATCGGTTACTTCCTCCGGACGCTCATCAATCAGCAGAATGATCAGATGCATCTCCGGATAATTGGATGTGATCGCTTTCGCCACCTGCTTTAAGAGGGTTGTCTTACCTGCCTTCGGCGGAGATACGATCATACCACGCTGTCCCTTACCGATCGGAGCCAGAAGATCCATCACACGCATCGCTGTCGTATTTTTCCCTCCGCGCACTTCCAGATTTAATCGCTCATCCGGGAAGATCGGTGTCAGGTCTTCGAAATTCGGACGGCGCTCTGCCATCTGAACCGGATATCCGTTGATCGTTGTTACATATAATAATGCAGCAAATTTCTCTGTCGCAGTCTTTACTCTGCGGCTTCCGCGGATAATATCACCTGTTTTCATATTAAAACGGCGAATCTGGGACGGTGCCACATATACGTCATTTTCACCCGGAAGAAAGTTCTCACAGCGGATGAAACCAAAACCGTCAGGCATAACCTCCAAAATGCCGTTTGCCTCAATACCGGAATCCAGTTCCTGCAGATCAGACTTAGGATCTGCGGAAGCCGGTGTTCTCTCGCTCTGGCTGCGGTCGTAATTTCTCGGCTGATATCCCTGCTGACCGGTCGTTCTGGAATAATATGTTCTCGGCGCCTGCTGCTCTGCACTTTGCTCGCCGGTACCGGAGCTTCTTACCGGAGCCTCCGCCGCCGGAGCTGCCGGTGCAGTCGTTTCTGCCGGAGCCGCCTGGGATGTCCCCTGCGCTCCCGCCGCCTCACAAAGTTTATCGATCAGCTCTGATTTTCTCAAAACAGTAATATTTTTAATGCCCTGACTTTTTGCCAGTTCCCGTAACTGGATTAATGGTAAAGTTTCCAACTTTTCTCGCATATACACACTCCTTTATACAGTTTATCATCATTGGAAAGTTTCAAGATTCTTGAAAAGAATTTAGAAAACAGAATTACAAAGTATATCTATCCCTTATTATAACTGTTTCCAAAGTATTTGAAAAGAGGCTTTTCAAAATTATTCCTCCGCTTCTCTCCGAATCCATTCCATATGCGCGTTTATCTGCTTTTCATATCCCATTTCCGTCGGATAATAAAACTGATCCTGCTCCATGCCATCCGGCAGATACTGCTGTTTCACATAATGATTCCGATAATCGTGTGCATACTTATAGCCAAGACCGTGTCCCAGTTTCTCCGCCCCCTTATAATGCTTGTCCTGTAAATGCGCCGGAACCGGAGGCGTCTTCCGATTCTTTACCGCATCCATGGCAGCAAAAATGCCATTGCACGCCGCATTGCTTTTCGGTGCTGTCGCCACATAGGTAACCGCCTGCGCCAAAATGATCTGGCTCTCCGGCATTCCGACACGCTCTACTGCCTGAGCCGCGCTGACCGCCACCGTCAATGCCATCGGGTCCGCATTTCCCACGTCCTCCGAGGCACAGATCATGATTCGTCTGGCAATGAACTTCACATCCTCACCTGCATACAGCATCCGCGCCAGATAATAAAGGGCCGCATCCGGGTCGGAACCGCGCATACTCTTAATAAACGCAGAAATCGTATCATAGTGATTATCCCCATCACGGTCATAACGGACCGCACGCTTCTGGATACACTCCGCCGCCACATCGATCGTAATATGAACCTTACCGTCTGCTCCCGACTCCGTCGTCAGCACACCAAGCTCCACTGCATTTAATGCAGCACGCGCATCTCCGTTTGCCACGTCCGCCAGAAATTCCGCCGCTTCGTCCGTAATATCTGCACCGTAAGCGCCCATGCCCTTTTGTTCATCGTAAACCGCACGGAACACCAATTCCTTAATATCCTGTTTCTCCAGCGGTTTCAATTCGAAAATCCTTGATCTGGAAAGGAGCGCGTTATTCACTTCAAAATACGGATTCTCCGTAGTCGCGCCGATCAGCGTTACCGTTCCGTCCTCCACAAACGGAAGCAGATAGTCCTGCTGGCTTTTATTGAAACGGTGGATCTCATCAACAAACAGTATCGTCTTCTGACCGTACATTCCGATACAGTCTTTTGCGTTCTTGACGATCTCTTCCATATCCTTTTTGCCCGCCACTGTCGCATTGATCTGCTCAAAACGCGCACTGGTGGTGTTGGCGATCACTTTCGCGAGGGTCGTCTTTCCCGTACCCGGAGGTCCGTAAAAGATCACGGAACCCAGTTTATCCGCCTTGATTGCGCGGTACAGGAGTTTGTCCTTCCCAATAATATGCTTCTGACCAACCACTTCATCCAGAGTGACCGGACGCATCCTGGAAGCCAGTGGAGATTCCTTCTCCATGGTATTGCTTCTCATATAATCAAATAAATTCATACGTATACCTCAAGCGCCCCCGACACGTTCCTGCCGGGGCACATCAATCGACCATCAGTTCGTTTACTGTAACAAAAGTATACCCCTTTGCCATCAGGTTGTCAATGATTCGGAAGGCTGCTTCCACCGAGGTTTGGAACTCGTCGTGCATGAGAATGATGTCTCCATCCTCCACCTGCCCAATGACTTTCCGGACAACCTTTTCCGTGTTCTGAATCTCCCAATCCAGTGAATCCACATCCCAGAAAACCGGTTCCATAGAAAGTTCCGTACGGACGGCCTCGTCCAGCGCTCCATTCCACGAACCGAAAGGCGGACGGATGTATTCGATCATCTGCTGACCGCCTTCCCCCTCTTCCAAAATCTGCTCCAGATCTTCTTTCGTCTCTCGCAGATCCTGCACCGCGTCTTTTACCGCGATCTTCGTCAGCTGCGTATGCTGCATACAATGCACACCGATCAGATGTCCATCCTCCGCCATTTTCAGAACCAGCTCTTCATTCCCTTCCAGACATTCTCCCATCAGAAAAAAGGTCGCTTTCACGCCGCGTTCCCGCAAACCATCCAGCAGCCGTCCTGTATACCGTTTATTAGGACCGTCATCAAATGTCAGAGCAACCATTTTCAGACCGACTCCATCTTCTCCCGTACTGACCGCAATCTCCTCTACAGAGCGAACCCGAATCATGACCAGACACCCTGCCAGTAACAAAATATCCAATATGAAAACGGAACACAGCACCATGATCTGTTTGCGCAATTCCATCCCGAACTCCTGCACCATTTCTTCCTAATCATTGTATGTTTTCATTTTTCCATTAGACCGAAAAAGGCTGCATCACCCGGAAAGTGATACAGCCTAAAATATTTTATGAAAGTCCGATCAAAACGCCTAAGATCACAATAGCAGATGCACACTCTCTAAGAAAACAGTTCGTCCATATAACTGCGATATTCATCTAAGCGATTGGTCTTTTTAATCTTTTTCTCCAGGTTTCCGCAATCCGGGAACATGGATATCATGTAGAACCAAAGTTCTTTCATCTTATACAGCACCGGCTTTTCCCCGTACATATAATCGGTATATTCTTCGACCAGTTCGTCATGGAATGCGCGGAAACGCTTTTTATCGAATGCATCCGGAGTCGTATCTCCCGCAAGGATTCTCTCCGCCAGTTCCGGATTGCGAATGATTCCGCGTCCCAGCATGATCGCCTCAATCTTCGGGAATCGTTCGACAAATGCCTGATACTCCGGTACACGGAAAATATCTCCGTTAAACACGAGCGGGATTTTGCTGATCTCTACCGCATGGGCAAAGGACTCCCAGCTCGGTGTATTCTTATAAAAATCATCCCTTACACGCGGATGAATGATCAGTTCCTTCATCGGATACTGGTTGTAAATCTCCATCAGGCGCGGCCATTCTTCCTGACTCGCCTTACCGGTACGCGTCTTGATGGAAATTTCCACTTCTTTATTTACGATCATCGGATCATTGAACACTTCTTCCAGAAAACGGTTCAGAGCATCCGGATATGCCAAAAAGCCGGAACCTTTTCTCTTCGAAACGACCGTACCGGACGGACATCCAAGATTGAAATTCAGCTCTTTATAACCGAGATCCTGCATCACCTGACAGGCTTTGATAAAATCCACGGAACGGTTGGTCATGATCTGCGGGATCATGGGAATGCCCTGATTCTTCTCCGGAATCACATCTTTTGCTTCTTTCATGCTGATTCCCTGATCCGGACCCGGAGACACAAACGGAGCATAATATTTCTCAATCCCGCCGTAATGTTTATGATGCGCATTTCTATAAATATAAGTTGTAACGCCTTCCATCGGCGCAAAATAAAATTTCATAATTCTCCTCAAAGACAAAAGACCTGCTCCCGGGCAACCCAGGAACAGGTCCGAAATTCATTTTAATTATGCGTTGTATTTCTGTTCGTCTAACAGACCTTCAGACTTAGCAACATATACTGCTGTAGCGGAGTCACCAACTACGTTCAGAGCTGTTACTAACATCTCGATCGGACGGTTGATCGCAAGGATTAAGCTGTATGCCATCAGAGCACCCTCGTTTACGTATCCGAGA
>SVDR01000049.1 GCA_015057755.1 Lachnoclostridium sp. | reverse complement strand
TGTATTTTATTTAGTGGATAATATAAAGTTCTGATAGAAAATCCCATACTATCCTCAAATCTTTGGCTAAACGACTGCGCTTCACAAGTTTTGCGCCCTTACAAAGGTCGCAAGCGCTTTTATCGCGTCCGTCGTAAGGGCGAATGAAACGCAGTGAAGCAAAGGCAGTCAGCCTAATTTGAGATAGTATGGGATTTTCTGCAGATACTTATATTATTACTAAATTAAATCCTCATTTACTTATTTTACCTGCGGCTGCGGTACCGGAATCTCTTTCGGGATCGGGCACTTATATGTTTTTCCATTCATCTGCTTTGCAAACTCTTCTTTTGCTTTCACAATGATTTCCGGATCTTCTACCATCTTCATAGCTGTTGCTGCCATTACCTTCGCACCATACAGCATGCCCTTCATACCGATACTCATTCCTGCACATGCAGTAATCTGCCAGCTGTGTCCCGGAGCTGCAAGGTTGCAAGTTGCAGTCATAACCTGAACACACGGAACAATATGCATAACGTCGCCAACGTCTGTTGATCCGTAACCATCCTCATTGAGAACCGGAGATACAAACGTACAAAGCGGTCCATTTTCCAATAAACCTTTGGACTTGATGAACTCATACTGCTGGCTCTTGCCATTCAGAATCTCTGCAAATTCTTTTTCTTCCTCTGTCCACTGCGGAAGTTTGATCTCCTCCATCACATCATGAGTAAGATTAGTCAGAAGTACCGGATTCAGAGTGTTGTAGCAGCCTCCCTTGAATTCGATTTCCAGTTTTGTCTCTGTCATGTGGGCTGCACCCTCTGCACATTTTACAAGGCGTCTGTATGTATCCTCTACTGCATCACGGCTCATCGCACGCACATAATACCAAACGCTTGCTTTATCCGGAACGATATTCGGAGCTGTACCGCCCTCTTTGATCACATAATGGATACGAACATCACTGGTCACATGCTCACGAAGATAGTTTGCACCAATGTTTGTAATCTCTACCGCATCCAGAGCGGAACGGCCATTGTGCGGATCTCCGCCTGCATGGGCAGTAATTCCGTGGAAATGGAATACCGCACTGTTCAGACCGGTCATGGTTCCCAGTGTTACGTGGTTTGTTGTAGAACCATGCCAGGAAAAAGCAGCGTCTAAGTCTGCAAATGCACCTTCACGTGCCATAAATGCCTTACCGGTCAGCACCTCTTCTGCCGGACATCCGTAAAATACTACAGTTCCCTCTTTTCCTGTCGCCTCAAGCTCTGCTTTCATACCAAGAGCCGCACCAACACATGCAACACCAAGTAAGTTATGACCACAGCCCTGTCCAGGAGCGCCTTCCACAATCGCTTCTTTTTCTGTGCTTACTCTCTGGCTTAAACCCGGAAGCGCATCGTACTCACCAAGGAATCCAATCTTTGGAGCACCTTTTCCCCATGTTGCACGGATTGCTGTCGGCATTCCACAGTAGCCGATCTCCACTTCAAATCCGGCATTTTTCAGGACTTCTGCTGTCCACTCACATGCTTTTACCTCATTAAATGCAGTCTCCGGATATTCCCAGATCTTTTTCGCTAAATCGGTAAGAATCTCAGCATTCTGATCCACTGTCTTTGTTGCGATTGTATTGATCATAACCGTTACCTCTCTTCCATGCTCCAAATAAAACGGAGCAAACTTCATTATCTGTTAATTTTATTGTACTTCCGCAACATGCAGTTGTCAACCTGAGGGAGAGTCCTCAGGTCGTTGAAATAACCTTAGCCCCCTGTTACCTTGCTCTTTTTTCAAACTAGTACATGATCACTGCCCGAACCGGACAAACAGGACTGCAGTAACCACAGGTCAGACACTTGTCATGATCCACCTCTGCCAGACCATTTTCCTTGTTATAATAAATCGCGCCTGCCGGACATGCTGCCTTACAGGAACCGCAGCCTTCACAGTCCTCATGGTTGATATGGACACGTTTCTTGGAGATATCCGGCTGATAGGACGGGTCCATGGTTCCGTCCAGATATGCCAGAAGATCATCCACTTCCGCAATCTTTCCAAAACCAACCATTACCGAAGAAATCTCCGGCTGTGCAAAAACGTAATTGAGCGCCTCCTGATAATGGGCGGTCAGACTTCCTCCGCCGAACGCTTTCATGGCAAACACGCCTTTTCCTGCCGCGTGACATGCCCGGATCGCTTCCATCATTTCCTCGCGGGTCGCAAACGAATCCCCGCGACGGATGCCCAGACCTGCGTAGTTGATCAGCGGAAAGACTACGTCCAGATCTTCTATTTCTGATGCCGCCATGGTAATGTCCACATGATGCGTAGAAAGTCCGATCGCACGGACCAGACCGCGTGCTTTCGCATCTTTCAATGCTTCCCAAGCACCTGCACGTTCTTCCAACTGTCCGGAACGAACCTCGTGCATCAGGAAAATGTCGATCACGTCACGTCCCAGTTCGGTGCGCGCCTCCTCGATCGCCTCCATCATACTGTCATAATCCGGTTCCAGGCATTTGGAACAAATGACCACATGACCATAGTCTCCGTCGTCCAATGCTTTTCTGATATACGGATAAGCACGGTAATACTGTGCGGTATCGATAAAATTCATTCCATGATCGAAGGCATATCGAATGATCTCTGCACCATCTTCCACCGACAGCGCCAACTGGCTCGGTCCCATGGGCAGAATTCCGAATCCTGCGATACTCACTTCAATTCCTGTATTTCCTAAAAGAACTTTTTTCAATGATCTGTCCTCCGAATTTCTTAATCATTCAAAGTATAACACAAAAAAAGAATCCCGTGAACGGGATTCTGGCGGGATTCTTTTTTGAATTATCGAACGAAAATCTCGTCCATTTCCTCAGACTCAAACAATTCTCCGGCTTTCACACCAAACACAATCGTGATCGCCCAGATTTCCATGTCTGTGACCTTCCGTTTTCCTGTCTCAATCCTTGTAATGACATTCTGGTCAATGTCACATCCGATCAGCTGAAATGCTTTCGCCAGATCACGCTGCGACATTCCTTTTCCCTCTCTTAGCTGAATCAGTTTTAATCCAACCAGATTCTTTCTGCCATCTTTTGTCTTTAGTATTGGCATCTTGCAACTCACCACCCGTTGAATCATTTTTGTATTCAACATTTTACTGGAGTTTATATAAGCGGCTGATTGTAAAACTGATTCATACTGGAATATTTTTCCAGAAACTTTTATTTTATCGCAAAATACAATTTTCGTCTATGGACTGACAGTTCAATCGATAGAATATTTCACGAAAAAAGGTCCCCGACCAAATGTCGAGGACCATAACAGACAAAATTATTTCGCTTTTTTACGTTTTTCCGCACATGCACGGCATGTCTCACAAGCGCTCTTAGCAACTGCAAGACCGCCCATAGATGTCTCACGAAGCTCGGATGGGATGGACCTACCAACTGCATACATAACTTCGATTGTCTCATCGATCGGAGTGATGCTCTTGATACCTGCAAGAACTAATTCTGCTGCAACAAGTGCATTGGAAGCACCCATCGCATTTCTGTTCTGGCACGGATTCTCAACCAGACCGCCGATCGGGTCACAAACGAGACCAAGGATATTTACAATTGCAAGGGAAGCAGCGTCCATACACTGTCTCGGTGTACCGCCGAAAAGCTCAACCACTGCAGATGCAGCCATCGCACTTGCAGAACCAACCTCTGCCTGGCAGCCACCCTCAGCTCCTGCTGTTGTTGCGTTTCTTGTAATTAAATAACCGATACCGCCTGCATTGAATAATGCCTGAACGATCTCTTCATCGCTGAATCCGTACTCTTCCTGAATGGAACAAAGAACACCCGGGATAACACCGGAGGAACCTGCTGTCGGAGCTGCTACGATCAGACCCATGGAAGCATTGACTTCCAGAACACCCATCGCATAAGCGATCGCTTTGGAAACCAGGCTGCCGCAAAGGTTCTTGCCTTCATTTCTCAGTGTGTGGAGCTTTTTGCTCTCGCCACCGATCATACCGCCCATACTGACAATATCTTCTTCCATCGGTTTCTTTACGGAAGCCTTCATAATGGAATAAGCTTTTCTCATCTTCTCCATAGTTCTTTCCGGGTCAGCCTCAAGGTGAGTTGTCTCACGCTCGAACATAGCCTCGGAAATCTTTTTATTATTCTTTTCACAATAATCTAAAAGCTGCGCACCATTAATAAAATTCATTTCCGAACCCCCTATTAATCCATTTTGATTCTCGGTACAATGATCACATTCTTAACTGCATCTAAGCTATACAGTGCAGATGTAACATTTGCCGGGATTTCAGAGTCAACTTCGATAACAGTTGTCGCCATCTTACCTTTACCTTCACGGAACAGACGAACAGTACCGATGTTGATGTCGTTGGCACTTAATACAGTTGTCAGGAATGCAAGTACACCCTTCTTATCGATCTGCTCAATTACTAATGTGTGGAAGTTACCTGTCAGTTCTACATCTACGCCATTTAATTTTGTGATCACTGCGTTGCCGCCTCCGATGGATTCGCCGCGAAGGGAAACTTCTGCGCCGCTTTCATCTGTCACGTAAACGTCTACAGTGTTCGGATATACCTCTGTCTCTGTGAAATTCTCGATGAATTCGAACTTCACGCCTGCTGCCTCAGCATGTTCGAAAGAATCACGGATTCTCTCATCATCTGTCTGATAGCCAAGGATACCTGCCACTAACGCACGGTCTGTACCATGGCCGCGGTAAGTGCGGGCAAAGGAACCGTAAAGCACATATTTTACGGACACCGGTTTGCTAACCATCTTTCCTGCGATAAATGCAATTCTCAGAGCGCCTGCTGTGTGAGAACTGGACGGACCGATCATATTTGGTCCAAGGATGTCAAAAATACCAATTTCGTTCATACCCCTATATCCTCCATATAGTTAATTCAGGAATGTCGCAGCTTTGTACGGTGTTCTGTAGTAAGCTGTAGAAATAATGATTCCTGTCTTTGAGTTACTTGCATGAATGATCTGTCCGCCGCCGATATAGAGCGCTACATGATTGATGTAGTCCCCGCTCGCATAGAACAGAAGATCTCCAGGCTGAATATCGCTGAGCGGAATTTCTTTCGCTTTCGCTGCCTGATCTCTGGAAGAGCGTCCGGTATCGATACCGAAATGCTCAAAAATTCTCATGGTAAAACCGGAACAGTCTGCACCGTTTGTCAGGCTTGTACCTCCGTATACGTACGGATTGCCAAGGAACTGTTTTGCATATGCCACGATCGCTGTTCTGGTTGCAGAAGTAAGTTCTGCATTGTTCACACCCTGCGGTGCCTGATTCTGCGCTGCTGGAGCACCCGGTCCTGCAGGTCCCTGTGTATCACTGACAGTTGGGCCGTTCGCTCCCGGACCATTTTCACTGCCGGTATTGTTCACGCTGCCCGGACCCTCTGCTTTCGCAGTATCTTTCGTCTCTGTCTGAGTCGGTTCCGCTGCCGGTGCGGATGTTGTTACATCCTGCTGTCCTGTACTGTTCGGATTTGCCGCGATCACCGCAGACGGTACTGCAGACGGAGCGCTGCTCTCTGTGTTTTCATTTCCGCTCGGAGCAGTTGTTTCAACGGCTGTCGGAGTCTGTGCCTCCGGAGCCTGGTTTACAGCCGGCTGTTCTGCAGGAGCCTGTGTCTTCAGCTGGTTCAGCGCTGCGATCGCATCCTCCGCCTCTTTCTTGATACGGTCAGCTTCTTCCTTCTGCTGCTGTTCCTCCAAAAGGCTTACCGCACTGTCAAACTCAACCGTTTCCTGAATGTAGTCTTTATGTACATAACCGCTCAAAGAAGCATCGACTTCAATCTGTACGAAATCGCCCTCTTCTCCGATCGCAATATACTCAGCATCTCTGGAAAGCAAAGTCAGTGTCTTACTGTCTGTGCTTGCCTTTTCTCTTAATCTTAATGTCGTCGTATTGATCGTCACATACACTGTTCCGATTTCCTTCGCGATCTTTTCCGCCTCGGAACCTGTAATAAAATACTCGGCCTTTATGTAACCGGTAACGGTTCCGGATTGGATCTGGTACCATTTACCGCCTTCGCCGTCTACAGTCGCGAGGATCGTTGCCGCACAATTATTGTAAATCTTACCGACGATCTCGCTGGTCGTATTGGCCTGTGTTCTTACATTTACGTAATTTGTCACTCTTGAAATTGCCACATTGGAGTACTTGGACGCTGTAACGGATACCGTCGGAACTCCCGTTCTCGGGCTTGTCTGAGCCGGATTCGCATAAGACACGAGAGGCATCGTCAACATCGTAAAAAGACAGCCTGCCGCCAGTACTTTCTTTGCAAAATTCATTCGCATCATTCCCCTTTTTCTCTATCGTCCCCTAGTTACTGAATCGCAACCTATCTTTTACTGTTCATTTAAATAACGTTCCACGCTGGTCACACAGTTTGCACCGTCGGCTACGGCTGTAATGATCTGACGGAGCTGTTTGGTTCTCACATCGCCGGCGGCAAAAATGCCCGGAACGGAAGTGGTTCCATCCTCGCCGGCAACAATATAGCCGCCCTGGTCCATCTCCACAGCACCCTTAAATTCTTCCGTATTCGGAGAAATACCGACTGCGATAAACACACCGTCCACCGCGATCTCTTTCTGCTCGCCTGTCTTCTTATTAGAAAGGCTCAATGTGCTTACTTTGAACTTACCGTTGATGGAATCTACCACTGTATCCCAGAGGATCTCCACATTTTTCATGTCCATCAGTTTCTTCTGCAGGCTCTTCGCACCGCGCAGTTCGTCACGACGATGGATCAGATATACCTTTTCACAGATTCTTCCAAGGAAGATCGCATCCTCGATCGCAACATCGCCGCCGCCCACAACCGCAGTCACTTTATTTTTGAAAAATGCACCATCGCAGGTCGCACAGTAAGATACTCCCATTCCAACCAGTTCTTCCTCACCCGGAACTCCCAGCTTTCTGTGCTGTGCACCAGTTGCAATGATCACGGTCTTTGCCAGATAAGTCGCGTTTTCACCGACCACCTTTTTCAGACCGGAGCCGACTTCCGCTGCCTGAACCAGTTCAAGCTCTGCTGCATCTGCTTCCTCAATCCGCAAAACCACATCCTCTGCAAACTCGGCACCAAGATGATCCGCATGCTCCCGGAACTTCATGCCCAGGTCAAATCCTCCGATTCCCGGAAGACCGGCATAGTTATCAACCTCATATGTGGTCAGCACCTGTCCGCCGCTGACCATCTCTTTTTCAATCACTAATGTTTTTAATTCTGCTCTCTGAGCATATATTGCTGCTCCAAGACCTGCCGGTCCGGAACCTAAGATCACTAAATCATAAATCACTGCCGTCGTCACTCCTTTTGTTAAAAGCGCATAAAAAGCATTATATATGATTAGTATAACATAGACAAGGTAAATAATACAAATGGTTTCAGAGAATTTGTCGTGGCAGTTCTGTGGCAAAATATGTTATAAATATTTTCTCTGTCCAAGCCCTCTCCAAAACTCAAACGTCATCGGCCACATACAGCCAGCAAACGCCACCATCAGGAAATAACGGATCGCATCTGCAATATGATGGCCGTCGGTCAATGCCAGAAGCGGGCTTTTTACACCGGCTTTGATCGCCAGCAAAATTGCCAGACCGATCACCAGTTTCAAAATCTGTGCCCACCAGAGTGCATCTGTGCGGAACTGAATGAAACGGCTGTCCATCTCATAAGTCAGCCAAACACCAAGAATGCAGCCCAGCATGGTGTAGG
Source organism: Lachnoclostridium sp. (assembly GCA_015057755.1). The sequence goes on along the minus strand of SVDR01000049.1, from coordinate 8,892 downwards.
CATTTTTCGTGCCATTTTCAAGATTGTGTACATCCACATCTGCCGGAAATGCATATAATTCCACAAATGCCGTGTACGCAACTGAAACCGCCAGCATGCAGATCATGATCATTCGCATGGTTTTCGGCTCTTTCGCACCTTTTTGGATCAGCGGATAAACGCCAAAGATCAGTATCAGAGCAACCACAATGGAAATACCTACGTCAGCAGGTGTGTGCACACCCAGATACATACGTGACAACGGAACCAGAACGCAGATCGCTACGCATACGATCCGCACTGCCAGCTGTTTGTTCCAGCGGGCTACCGCACCAAAGATTCCCACTGAACTCTGTGTATGTCCACTTGGGAACGAGTAGCCGGTCGCCTCCGCGCGGGCGCTTTCTACGATCGAAAAATCAGGATCTTTCACCCACGGGCGCGGAATCCGGAACCATAACTTCAAAAACTGGTTGATAACTGTTCCGGTCAGCCCGACGATCAGCAGATAATATCCCTGCAATTTGTCGATACACCAGAAAAACAATAATCCGACAATGATAAATAATGTTTCTTCCCCCAAATGAGTAATAAGAGAAAAGAATGCGTCACCAACCGGTGTCCGCAGTCCTTCCAGAAAATATAAAAGCTCCATTTATACCTCCGTTTCCAGTAATGCGTTGATCATTCTCCGCGAACAAAATGCTTCTTGTCTTATCCCACGCTCCAGCTTTTCACGATTTCCATCAGAGTTTTCAATCTGTCTGGCGATCGCGTGGCAAATATTGACCCGCTGTTTCCAATTAATTCTCTTTGCGGTCAGATACAATTCCTCAACAGCCAAGGTGCAAAGAACCGCCATCTTCACCTTTGTCAGCAAATCTGCGTCATACAGTGCCGGCAGGACAAACGAGTATACAAAATACTCGAATATATTTCGTTTGTCTCGTTCCACATCTGCACGGATCGCAGCCATTTCGCCGTACTTTTCCGAATATGTTTCATATGCGTCCTCTGAATGATACAAGGTCGCTCTGCATGTTTCCAGCATCTCCGGCCAGTCACGGCAAATCGTCTCTAATCCGGCAAACAGTTCCATAAAATCAGACATCAGAAAGAACCTGACAGATTCTTTCTCCCCGTTTTCTCTTTTTTCACCCCACTGCTTTCCAAACCTTACGCTCGCTCCCTGCGAATCATATTTCTCCAAAACCATTCGCATCCCTGCATAGTCATGTTCCACAAGTCTTCTCTGCAGATCATGCGCCAATGCTGCGGAAAGTGCCATGCCTTCATTCACAGTCATCGACTTATCTGCATTCCACTTCCAGATGAGATCTCGTGCTTTCAACAAAATATTCAGCAGTTCCTGATCAATTCCGTCGATGTTTCCCTGTCTCTCCGGTCGGCTTCGCAGGTAAAAAACGCCCTCATTTTCCTCCAGGATCAATCGTGCCGCCTCCGGACACGACATTAAAAGGACGATTTCATGCAGATTTCCGTAATCTTCCAGATGTCTTGGATGACGTGCGCAAGTATGACACAGAGCTTCCGGACCAAGCTCCATGTACATTTCACAAAGTCCATCCCGGTTCAGAAATGGACAAGTCACGTCCTCACTGATGATCTGACCATGTTTCACATATTTCTTTAATTTGCGGGCAAATTCTTTATTTTGAATGTTTCCTTGTTTGTACGCCTCGCGATACCGTTTTTCGCTGGCCTTATCCACCGGAATCTCCCATCCGGCACAGCAGGTGTCCGGACAATCGCCTGCGATACACTGAAACTTCTTATAATAATTGGGATAGCGAATTTCCATTTACACAAGCTCCCTTACATCCTCGATTTTCTCAACCACATAGGTCTTGCATCGTTCCAGTTCCTATTCTTCCATCATATCAGATTTCCCCGGCAAGGACAAATGAAATATACTCGCTGATCGCAGCCAAACCGGCTTTCAGTTCTTCTATATCACACGCATAACCGATTCGGAAGCTATGCGGCTGTTCAAAGCAATCGCCCGGCGTTACAAATGCACCCGTTTTATGGTACATTTCCTCACAGAACCGGTAAGAATCCATTTCCAGATCGTAATAAACCAGTGCAGTCGTTCCTGCCTGCGGTTTCACATAACTCATATGCGGCTCCTGTGATATCCACTGATCTAAAATGGCCAGATTTTCACGCACGATGCCCTTATTTCTTTCCAAAAGCGTTTCGCTGTGTTTCAATGCCACCGCTGCCAGCGCTTCATCAAACATTCCACAGCTGATCAGGTTGTAATCCCGGTGGGACAGGCAGGATTTGATCACGGCTTTATCATGGGTAGCGATCCAGCCAAGGCGCAGGCCTGCTAAAGAAAAGACTTTCGACATACTGCTGACAGAAATTCCTTTTTCATACAAATCCACGATGGAATCACACCACACATCCTCTTGTGTCAAATGACGGTACACCTCGTCGCAGAGCACATACGCCCCCACACTCCTTGCAAGCTCCACGATCTGTTCCAGATAAGTTCGCTCCATCAGCGCGCCCGTCGGATTGTTTGGATTGTTGATACAGATCATCTTTGTTTCCGGAGTCACCAGCGCTTTTAATTCTTCCAGATCCGGCAGATACTGATGTTCCTTTTTCAATTCCAGTATCTGAACATCTGCCCCATAGGACTCCGGAATGGAGTATAACTGCTGATACGTTGGCATAATGCTGATGACGCGGTCTCCCGGAGAAATCAGCGAATAGAACACATGATGATTGGCGCCCGTTGCACCGTGCGTCGGAATAACTTCCTCCGGCTGCAGAGTCTTGTATAATTTACAGATCCCTTCCTTAAACACAGGCGCACCCTCGATATCTCCATAGGTAAGTCTTCTGGCACAGAATGCATCTAAAAACTCCTGCTTATTTTCTCCGGTCAATTCAAACAGCTCGTCCACGGATACCGAATCCACACAAGTCTCTGCAATATTATATTTCGCTCCCACTTCCCAGGCATTCATCCATTCTTCAACTGCAAACGGTTTAATGATCATACTCGTTCCTCCTGATTTCTTTCTCTTTCTTATTGTTAAAAAGGCACTCAGAGTCAGACCTTATAACACATCGCTTTCTGTGCCGTACCTACGGTCAAACTCTGAATGCCTTTTTGCCCCCACCCGGTGGTAAGGAAGGTAAATCGTATTTACTTGTTAATATTTATAACATATGTTTGTATATTATGCAATCTTTAAATGTTTTTTTACTCTTTTCATTTCAATCTGTAAGTCTAGGATCTTTAGATCCATCATCTCTTTTTCTTCTTGAAAACCTCTAAGCTCCTTCAGGTTTTTCATAACAAAAAAATGACCTTCTCCCACAATATTAATCTTTTCACTGACTTCATTCTCAATCAATAAATGTAATTCTCTTTGACCGTCCTCTAAGTTTGTAATTTGCTCCTTGACTGTTTTCATATCTGTTTTCAGCTCAAAAATATCCGACTTCATCTCTAACATAGTTTTGTTCATCTGTTTTAATTCATCCATGATCATTTTTGTCTCTTCGCTCATAAATTACCTCCTGTTTTCCTACTTCATTTCTGGTAGTACAATCATAGCACATTTTCTGTTAAAACCTGAACAACCGCCAGTTAAAATATCATCCTTCCATTTCGTACAATTCTCCACATTGACAAACAACTCTAAGCTTAATAAAATAACTTTAGAAACTTATATGACCGACCGGTTTGGTCATCTTACATGTTACATTATTTAAAGGAGCAATACCATGTTACAAGATCTTGATTATGGTCGTCTGGATAACCAGTACCACAAAGAAACCCCAAATGACAATGATATCGTTATCTGCGTGCAGGGAAAAGGCATGCTGGTACACCGCGAGAGCAATGACGAACTCTCTCTTCCGACCTGGGCTCAGGTAAAAGAGTGGAGCAAAGACTGGAGCCATTGGCATAAAGACGAAGTACAGTATATTTTCACCATGCAGGATGACCGCTATTTTCTGTGGATGGGTGAGGCTGGCGACGTGACCGACAGTTATTATGCATATGAGCCGGCGATGTCTCTCCGCCAGAGAACATCCAAAAACATCTGTTTCGCAATGATGACTGCATGGCATCTGTACAACTGGTATCGCGTGAACCGTTACTGCGGAAACTGTGCAACACCAACGGTACACGATGAAAAAGAGCGTATGATGCGCTGTCCGAACTGCGGAAACCTGATTTTCCCGCGTATCGCCCCGGCTGCGATCATCGGTCTGACAAATGGTGACAAATTGATGCTCAGTACATATGCCAACCGCAACTATAAACGCTACGGTCTTCTTGCCGGTTTTATTGAGATTGGCGAAACTGCAGAGGAAGCGGTTGAGCGTGAGGTATTCGAAGAAGTTGGTCTGAAAGTTAAAAATATCCGCTATTATAAGAGCCAGCCGTGGGGCATCGCAGGTAATCTTTCTGTTGGTTATTTCTGCGATCTGGACGGTGATGATCAAGTTCATTTGGACGAAGATGAACTGGCAACTGCTGAATGGTTTGATAGAAACGACCTTCCGGCTGAGGATGACGGCATCAGTCTTACAAGAGAAATGATCCGCATTTTTGGCGAGGGTAAAGAGCCGAAATAAATTGAAAATCCAGAAAGAAAAACAGACTGCCTTGGATTGCACCCTTGGCAGTCTGTCTTTTTTATTTATCATTCGGAGTGGAAGGCTCCGCCTTATTGCTGCTTTCTAATTTCTCCATGGTATCTTTCCGCACTTCCTCACGAAGTGCTTTCATATACTCAGAAAATGCCACCTTGTCATTGGCATACGTCTTATTCAGCTCATATTCCTTGGGAATCCATGTGGAAAGATCGGAAAAATTATGCTGGATCACGGCTTCAATACCATCGATCGCTTTATAAACCTTGGCCTCCATGGTTTCTCGCTTCGCCATCTCCTCATATAAAACCGTCATTTTTTCTGCATACGGTTCCGGGAGCGACTTTACCCAGTCGGAAAGCACAGCTTCTTCCTTCGCCTCATCTGCGTTTGTTTTCTCAAACGATGGAATATCGCCCGTAAATGCCTCGCCCAGATCATGGATGATACACATTTCAATGACTTTGTCCATATCGACTTCCGGGAATTCATCACGCAGGAAAAATGCCATCAGTGTCATCATCCAGCTATGTTCGGCCACGCTTTCATGTCTTCCGTTTCTTGTATAACAATGGCGGGTTGCATCTTTCAGACGCTCTGCTACATCCAGGATTTCCAATAATCTTCTCGGCTCCATCTGATTTCCTCCGTCAAATCGCTTATTTCTTTTTATTATACACGAAACCATGTTATAATGGATATGAGATTTCTCATATATTTCTTATCGATCGGGAGGATTTTATGAAACAGATTTGTTCGCAGGCGCAATTCAATGATTTTCTGGACCAGCATTCTTTTGATTCTCTTTTCGGTTTTGACATTCGGCCGCACTTGTCTCTCGTCTGTTTTGAACCGGAAGATGTGATCCTGGATGAGGGCATGAAACTGGAACAGCTTTATTTTCTCGCGAGCGGACGCGCCAAATTGTTTATGACGCACAAAAACGGGGCGGTCACTTTAATCAATTTCCTGGAATCTCCGTGCTTTATCGGGGAAATGGAACTGGTTAATGACAGGAGTGCCTGCCATGGTGTAACGGCGCTCAGCACCTGTTTTTGTTTTTCGATCAATATGAAGGACTGCCGGGAGACCTTGCTGAATGACGCAGTTTTTCTAAGAAATTTATGTGGATTTTTAAGCCGAAAGGCATTAAATGACGTGCAGAACTATTCTCGGAACCAGGCATATCCGCTGAAATCCAGACTGGCTTCCTTCATTTTAATGACTTCCAATCATGGACTGTATCGGGAACGCCACACAGAAACGGCTGCTTTTCTGGGTGTTACGTACCGACACCTGCTGTATGTGCTGGCTGAATTCGCAAAAGAGGGGATTCTAGAAAAAACGGCTCACGGTTACCGGATCGTATTGGAAGAAACATTAAAGAAAATTGCAGATGGCGAATAAACGAACAATGGCACCGCCCAAAAAGCGGTGCCATATTTTTTGTCCTTCCAAGTAACTATTTACATCAGGCCCATCATCATACCGATCAGTCGAACCAGCAGCGCTGCCCCCCATGCGATCACACACTGCCAGATCACAACGCCGACAGCCCATTTAGAACCCATTTCGCGTCGGATGGCTGCGATCGCTGCCACACACGGTGTATACAAAAGACTGAATACCAGAAGAGATGCTGCACTCAGCGGGCTCATTGCCGCTCCGACACTTCCCACAAAGAGAACTTCCAGTGTCGAAACCACGCTCTCTTTCGCCATGAATCCACTGATCAAAGCTACACAGATTCTCCAGTCGCCAAGACCGATCGGTGCAAGAAGCGGTGCAAGGAATCCGGAAACCATTGCTAAAATGCTCTCTTCGGAAGACGCCACCATGTTCATATGTACATCAAAGCTCTGCAAGAACCAGATTACGATGGTTGCCAGTAAAATAACGGAAAATGCACGCTGTAAGAAGTCTTTTGCCTTCTCCCAAAGAAGCTGCATTACATTCTTTGCGCTCGGAAGGCGGTAATTCGGAAGCTCCATCACGAACGGAACTGCCTCGCCGCGGAATAAAATACCTTTATATAACAGTGCGATTATGATTCCGACAATGATTCCCAGCACGTACAGACCGGACATGATCAGTCCGCCGTTTTCCGGGAAAAATGCATCTACGAAGAATGCATAAATCGGAAGTTTTGCAGTACAGCTCATAAACGGAGTCAGGAGGATCGTCATTTTACGGTCTCGTTCACTCGGTAAGGTTCTTGTGGACATGACTGCCGGAACCGTACATCCGAAGCCAATCAGCATCGGAACGATGCTTCGTCCGGAAAGTCCGATCTTGCGGAGAAGCTTGTCCATCACAAATGCAACTCTGGCGATATAACCGCTGTCCTCTAACATGGAAAGGAAGAAGAACAGTGTTACGATGATCGGGAGGAAACTGATCACGCTGCCGACACCTGCGAAGATACCGTCTACCACTAAGCTCTGAAGTGCTTCGTTGACACCGGCAGAAACCATCAGACCGGCAATCATTTCAATCACCCAGTTTACGCCGATTTCCATGAGCTCCTGCAGCCATGCTCCGATCACGTTAAAGGTCAGATAGAACACACCTACCATGATCAGGATGAATGCCGGAATCGCCGTATATTTTCCGGTCAGGAACTGGTCGATCTTGCGGCTTCGAATATGTTCTTTGCTTTCTTTCGCCTTCACAACCGTCTGGCCGCATACCTTCTGAATAAAGGAGAATCGCATATCTGCAATTGCTGCACTTCGGTCTAAATCTCGCTCTTTTTCCATCTGTGCCACAATGTGCTCTATCATTTCGATTTCATTCTGTTCCAGATGGAGACCTTCTAATACCAGTTCATCGCCTTCCACCAGCTTGCTTGAAGCAAAGTTTACCGGAAGACCGGCTGCCTCTGCATGATCCTGGATCAAATGACGAATGGCATGGAGACAGCGGTGAACCGCACCCTTATGCTCGCTCTCATCGCAATAGTCCTGTCTCAATGGTTTTTCCTGATAATATGCGATATGAACCGCATGCCTTACCAGCTCATCAATACCCTGATTTTTCGCCGCAGAAATCGGAATGACCGGAACACCGAGAAGCTGTTCCATGGCATTCACATCAATATAGCCACCATTTCCGCGCACTTCGTCCATCATATTCAGCGCGATGACCATCGGAATGTTCATCTCCAGAAGCTGCATGGTCAGGTAGAGATTTCTCTCAATATTCGTCGCATCCACGATATTGATGATCGCAGTCGGTTTCTCCTGCAGCACAAAATTTCGGGACACGATCTCCTCGCTTGTGTACGGAGACATGGAATAAATACCCGGAAGGTCTGTTACTACCGTGTTCGGATATCCTTTGATCACACCATCTTTTCGGTCTACCGTCACACCCGGGAAGTTACCCACGTGCTGGTTGGAACCGGTCAGCTGGTTAAACAGTGTCGTCTTTCCGCAGTTCTGGTTTCCGATCAGAGCAAAGGTCAGTTTTGTTCCCTCCGGAAGCACTTCCTCGTCCTTTGCACTGTGATATTTGCCGGTCTCGCCCAGACCAGGATGCTCTGTCTTTTTAATAACCGGAGTGACCGGCTCTTTTTTCTCTGCGGCCTCTACCGGAATAATATCAATTTTTTCTGCATCTGCAATTCGGATCGTCAGTTCATATCCATGAATCTGCAGCTCCATCGGATCTCCCATGGGGGCCAGTTTTACCACGGTCACTTCCGCTCCCGGAATCATTCCCATATCAAGAAAATGCTGGCGCAGGGCACCTTCGCCTCCAACGACTGTGATGACTGCGGACTTTCCGATTTCCAGATCTTTTAAAGTCATAGAATTCTTATTTGTTTTCATTCGTATGTATTTCCTTCATTTGTTCTTTCATAGATATATCATAACGTATCATTGAAAATCGGTCAATGTTTGTTTTGGCTAACTACAGTTATTCATGACAAATTCGTAAAAATAACCAAAAATAATCGCCCCATCCGGAAAGGACGAAGCGATTATTCTTGCTCTCATTTTATTCTCTTGTGAAATCTTCCTCGATCACTTCCCATGCAGCGTCTACGCTGAAGTAATCACGGATAAAATTCTGTGTCTCCATGGACATTTCTCTGCATGCATCCGGATCGTTGTATAAGTCAACAACTGCTTTCGCAAAATCTGCCGGCTCATCTGCGATCTTCATCACGCGCTCGGCCTGTGCAATACCTTCTGCACCGATGGAGGTGGTCACGATGGCAGAACCGTTGTAGATGGCCTCAACCACTTTTCCTTTGAC
>SVDR01000048.1 GCA_015057755.1 Lachnoclostridium sp. | reverse complement strand
TGTGGTTCAGAATGAAATAGAATACACCGAACATGATCACAAGAATGATCGCCGGAAGCGGAATCTTCACGCTCTCAAACAGAAGCAGGTTACCTTTACCTAAAGCCTTGAACAGGAACGCACCGCTCTCGCTCTCGATGGAGTTTGCAAGACGGGAGATCGGCTTACCATCTGTGATGATCATCGCCATACCACGGTATGCTGTCATTGTGATAAGAGTTGCGATGAATGCCTGAAGACGGAACTTCGCAACCAGGATACCACTTACAAGACCAAGAAGAGTACCAACTGCAAGTGCTGCAAGGATTGCGACCGGAGCTGCGATACCTGAAACCAGCATTTCTGCACAAATGATCGCTGCCAGCGCGAATACAGAACCTACGGAAAGGTCAATGCCGTCGGAAAGGATAACACATGTCATACCGATGGCAATAAGACCATTGAATGCTGCCTGACGAAGCAGGTTCAGCAAGTTGCTCACCTGGCGGAACTCCGGGCTGATCGCGCAAAGTCCGAGAGCAAGCAGAATTAAGGCAATAAATGCAGCATACTCACTGAGCACTGCACTGAGTTTCTTATTATTATTCATTATAAACTTCCTCCTGTAGCCAATGTCATTACTTTTGCCTGATCCGCACCGGCCGCATCAATAATACCTGTCACATGTCCCTCGTGTACTACCATGATTCTGTCGCTCATGCCCAGAACCTCCGGAAGCTCAGAGGAAACCATGATCACAGCAACACCTTTCGCTGCAAGATCATTGATCACGCTGTAGATCTCTTTCTTCGCGCCGATATCCACGCCACGAGTCGGCTCGTCAAGGATCAGGATCTTCGGATCTGTATAAATCCATTTTGCAAGAACAACCTTCTGCTGGTTACCACCGGAGAGATTGTTACACTCATGGTCCGGACCGAAACATTTAATACGGAACTCTTCAATACCGCGCTTAACAAGCTCTGCACGCTTTTTCGCATTGAGAACACCGCCGCCGGAAACCTTGCCCAAGTTACAGATCTCGATATTTTCAGAAATGCTCTTTTCCAGGAGCAGACCTTCTGTCTTACGGTCCTCAGTGATAAAACCGATGCCCGCAGCGATGGCCTGTCTCGGATTGCGGATGGTTACCTCTTTACCTTCGATAAAGAGCTTTCCTCCTGTGATCGGCATGTTGCCGAAAATGGACTGCATGATCTCAGTACGTCCTGCACCCATAAGACCGGATACGCCAAGAACCTCGCCGGCGCGAACATTGAAGCTCACGTCTTTGAAATACTTCTCATGGCTCAGTCCTTCCACGCGGAATACTTCCTCACCAATCGCACAATCACGTTTCGGATATCTTTCACCGATCTCACGTCCGATCATCATCTGAACGATATCGTCCATTGTGATATCCTTAATATATTTTGTATCGATGTACTCACCGTCACGAAGGATCGTGATACGGTCGCACAATTCGAAAATTTCCTCCATACGATGAGAAATATAAACGATAGAAACGCCTTTTTCACGGAGAGAGTTGATAACCTGGAACAGGACCTCAGTCTCGCTCTGTGTCAGGGCCGCTGTCGGCTCATCCATGATCAGGACTTTTGCATCTGCCATCAGGGCCTTACAGATTTCTACCATCTGCTGCTGACCTACAGACAGGTCAGACATAACAGCGCCAACATCAATGTTAACGCCCATTTTTTCCATTACCTCGCGGGCTTTCGCACGCATGGCTTTCTTGTCACAAATACCGAAGCCCTTGGTAATCTCTTTACCCATGAACAGGTTCTCTTCTACTGTAAGATCAAACAAGCTGTTCATCTCCTGGTAAATAAAGACAATACCGGCTTTCTCGGCTTCCTGCGGACTCTTGTATGTAACCTCCTGACCATCGACCAGAACAGTGCCCGCGTCTTTGGTATAAACACCGGTAAGGATCTTCATCAAAGTGGATTTACCTGCACCGTTCTCCCCCATCAGCGCATGAATCTCTCCATCTTTCAGAAAGAAACCGGCATTTTTCAAGACCTGGTTCGTACCAAAGGCCTTGTTAATACCCTTCATCTCAACATTCATACAACCTTTTCTCCCTTCTTAGGCGAAAATACAACCAGCCTGTAAAATAATATTGGCGTACGGTGTGATCTCGCCGGTTCTGATCACTGCTTTGCAGTCACGGGTCAAAGCTTTCAGCTCACTATGGCTCATGAACTCCACTTCGATCTCCTGGCCGGCAAACAGCGCTTCGATCTCACCCAGCACCTTAGGATTCTGAGTTTTGATCTCTTCTGCAAGAACGATCTTCTCCACCTTCATGTCATTTACAACAACTTCCAGTGTCTCCATAAAGCCCGGAACACCAAATTTCAGAGAAAGATCGATTCTCTCCACTTCATCCGGGATCGGAAGACCGCAGTCACCCACACAGATCAAGTCTGTATGTCCCATATAGGACAGAACTCTGGAGATGTCACTATTTAAAATCCCTGCTTTTTTCATAATAATCATCCTTTCTTTTTTGTGGTTTCTCTAACTATTAACTCTACCGGATAAACGATTTCTGCCCCCTTTCCTTCATATTTGTCTATGTCAATAATCAGCTCAGCCGCTTTTGTTGCAATGTCCTGAATAGGCTGGCTGATTGTTGTCAACGCCGGTGTAAACAGATTGGACCACATGATGTCATCGAATCCGATCAACTGTACCTGATCCGGTACCGAAATATTCTGACGGTACAATACTTTATATGTAGAAAGAGCAACAACGTCATTACACGCAATAATTCCGTCCACGTCCGGATACAAGCGCAATAATTCTTCTGTCATCGCCATTCCCGCCTCGAAATCGTAGTCACAGGAAACGGTCTGCTCCTGAATCCCACGCTCCCGGCAGACATCCTGATATCCCTGATATCTTCCCTTTGCAGAATACAAATGCTGCGGTCCCTTGATGCACACGATGTTCTGGCATCCGCAGTCCAGCAGATGTTCCATCGCCATCCTTCCTCCGGTGTAATAATCGCTGTAAACATAGGCTGCCACATCCTTATTGGAGAACATAGTATCCACAGCGACAACCGGAATCTGGCACATGGAAAGATAGTCTTCAATGCGCTCATTGGTCGAAGCAATAATAATACCGTCTGCATTCATCGACACCAGTGTCTGGATCGCTGCCTGCTCTTTTTCCAGATCATCTCTGGCATCGCACAGGAACACACGGTATCCATGATCTGTCGCCAAATGCTCGATCACACTGGCAACCTGGGTAAAATATGGATTTTTAATACTAGGAATAATCAAACCAATTAATTTCGCTGATTTTCGGAATAAACTTCTGGCTACTTCATTCGGCACAAACTCCGTTGCCGAAATAACTTCCAGAACCCTTGCGCGTTTCTCTGCGGAAACCTTGGCAGTTCCATTAATCACGCGAGAAACGGTTGCGGGCGATACTCCTGCCAGTTTAGCAACCTCTCTGATATTGATCATACAAAAATCCTTTCCGTGCTCTTGTTAATAATTTCACTTATATATACCAAAAGCCCACTACAGAATCCGTTTCTGCAGAAGGGCCTTTCGCGGGGAGGTAGGGAGGACCTACTAGGAACCCCCTCGTTTCATATTATGAAACGGGTTTCATTGGTATAACAAAATAGTATCTGATTCCACCCCAAAAGTCAATATAAGTCAACCCTATTCTCTATTGTGCACATAATATTTCTATGCATTTTGTACAATTTTACCATGCATTCCGCTGCATTTTGTTTCATTTTTTGAAACAAATATACAAAAATATTACCGAGTTAACATAAAGTGAAAAATCCCTTGCGATACCCTTTTGTTTCATTTTTTGAAACATTTTTTTCTCGCAAAGGATTTTCATTATTTTAACTTTCTGTATTGGTTCGGTGTCACATTTTTTTGCTTTTTAAACACCCGGATAAAATAGCTGCAGTCATTAAATCCGCACTCCAGCGCCACATCCATGACCGACATATCCGTCGCGGACAGGAGACGGGCCGCATGCTCCAGCCGATAATAGATCACATAATCCATCGGGCTCTGCATCGTCACTTCCTTAAATGCACGACAGAAATACTGCGGGTTCATGCCTGCCACTTCTGCCAGCTCCGCCAGTGTGATCGGAGACTGATAATGTTTCTCAATGTATTCCAAAACAGTCTTAACCCTGCTGATCCTGTGAGAGGAGCGCATGGATTCCTGTTTATTTTCCTTAAATAATCCATCTTTCAGGATCAAGGCAAACATCTGGCCGAGTCCGCTGACCGTCGCCAGTTCTTTCCAGCCGTTCTGGCTGTCCTGCTCCGGATTGGCAGAATTGTTCTTTTTTTCAAAATAGTTATAGTTGAAATCCATAACTGCCGCTGCGATCTGGCAGATCCCCTGCTCCTTTTCTGCACGAAAATGCATCTGCGGAAGCAGCTTCATACGGTAAAACGGACGTATGAACTCTTTGATCGGTTCCATTTCATGAAACAGACCGTAGAAATCAAACACCAGACATTCATACACGCCGTCGGATACCGCACCGCCGTGAAACATACTGTCCCTGAGCAGCAGCACATCGCCCTCTTCTGCCCGAATTTCCTCTTCATCAATGTGTAAAATCAGCGATCCTTCCTTTACGCGGATCATTTCCCACTCCGTATGCCAGTGAAACGGCATATTATACTGTGGATGTCCATGGTCTACATAATAGTATGCGACCGGGTACTTTTTTGTTCCATGTTTTTTTCTTTCATAAAAACTGGCTGTATACATATATAACCTCATAAAAAGTGAATATAATCCTATTTTTAGCGATTATATAACTAGAAATATTGGCTCGTCAATGGTAAAATGGTATTACTAGAAAATTGTATGTCAAACATATTGACGGAAAGGATGATTATTATGGCAAAGAACAGATATGTCGGTGATTATCCGGTAATTGGTATCCGCCCGATCGTTGATGGACGTCGTGGACCGATGATGCTTCGTGAATCCCTTGAGCCGCAGGTTTGGGCAATGGCTAACGCAGCGAAAAAGCTCTTCGAGGAGAACCTTTTCTACTCCAACGGTGAGCCTGTAAAAGTTGTTATGGCTGATACGTGTATCGGCCGTGTTCCGGAGACTGCTGCTTGTGCAGACAAGTTCCGCAAGGAAGGTGTTTCTATCACACTGTCCGTAACTTCCTGCTGGTGCTATGGCTCCGAGACAATGGATATGGATCCGCAGACAATCAAAGGTGTTTGGGGCTTCAACGGTACAGAGCGTCCGGGTGCAGTTTATCTTGCTGCTGTTCTGGCTGGTCATGCACAGAAGGGCCTTCCGGCATTCGGTATTTACGGCCATGAAGTTCAGGACGTAGACCAGGTTGACCAGATTCCGGAAGACGTTAAAGAGAAACTTCTCCGCTTCGGTCGTGCTGCTGTTGCTGTTGCTACTATGCGCGGTAAATCTTACCTCCAGATCGGTTCCCAGTGTATGGGTATTGCAGGCTCCATCATCGATCAGGATATGATGGAACAGTACTTCGGTATGCGTGTTGAGTCCGTTGATGAGGTTGAGATCCTTCGTCGTATGGAAGAAGGCATTTACAACGAGGAAGAGTACCAGAAAGCTCTTGCTTGGACAAAAGAGCACTGCAAAGAGGGTCGCGATGACAACCCGGAGACAGTTCCGTTCTTAGGCGAAGACCGCAAGATCAAATTCACAGCCGAAGAGAAAGAGAAACAGTGGGAGTTCACTGTTAAGATGTACTGCATCATCAAAGACCTTATGGCAGGCAACCAGAACCTTCCGGATGCATTCGTAGAGGAAAAAGTTGGTCACAATGCGATCGCAGGTGGTTTCCAGGGTCAGCGTCAGTGGACAGACCATTGGCCGAACTGTGACTATCCGGAGGCACTCCTCAGCTCCACATTCGACTACGAAGGCGCTCGCGAGCCGTTCACACTTGCTACAGAGAACGACGTTCTCAATGGCATGGGCATGCTGATGATGCGTTTACTTACACACCGCGCACAGATCTTCGCTGACGTTCGTACATACTGGTCCGGCGAAGCTACAGAGCGCGTAACAGGTTACAAATTAGAGGGCAAAGCTGCTGAGTCCAACGGTCTTATCCACCTTCTGAACTCCGGTGCTGCATGTCTTGACGCTTCCGGCGTTTGCACAGACGAAGACGGCAACCATGTTATGAAGAAATGGTGGGAAGTAACTGACGAAGATATCAAGAAGATGACAGACGCTACTGTATGGTGCGAAGCTGGCTTCGATAACTTCCGTGGCGGCGGATTCTCCAGCCACTTTACAACACAGTGCGAGATGCCGGCTACTATGATCCGTCTTAACCTTGTTAAGGGTATCGGCCCGGTTCTCCAGATTGCTGAGGGTTGGACAGTAAACCTTCCGGAAGAAGTTTCCGATAAACTCATGGAGCGTACAAACCCGACATGGCCGTGTACATGGTTCGCTCCGCGCTGCGATGGCAAAGAAGGTTCCGCATTCAAGACAGCTTATGAGGTTATGATGAACTGGGGTGCTAACCACGGTGCAATCTCCTATGGCCACATCGGTGCTGACCTGATCACAATGTGCTCCATGATGAGAATCCCGGTTTGCATGCACAACGTTCCGGAAGAGGATATCTACCGTCCGGCATGCTGGAATGCATTCGGTATGGACAAAGAGGGCCAGGATTACAGAGCTTGCGCTACATACGGTCCGCTTTACAAAAAATAGGATGTAAATAATTCAGGACGGCGGTCAACCGCCGTCCGTAACCGATGATATGCTTTACCCAAAAATATCGGGGACTTTGACTTCCCCGGGAAAGAATGGTGACAAAGATGAAATATCAGGAAATCAAAGAACAGATCTGCGACATC
This sequence comes from Lachnoclostridium sp., assembly GCA_015057755.1. The sequence continues at coordinate 10,040 of SVDR01000048.1, read as the reverse complement.
TGCCACAGAATGTGGCAGCAGGGCTGGGTAGCAGCCAACGATGGCAATATCACAGTTCGTGTAGGTGAAAACGAAGTTATCGCAACACCGACAGGTATCAGCAAGAGCTTCATCACACCGGATATGCTCGTTCTTATCGATCTGGATGGCAACATCCTCGAAGCAAAAGAAGGTTACCGTCCGTCTTCCGAGACAAAGATGCACCTTTGCTGCTACAAAGAGCGTGAAGATGTTAAATCCGTTGTACACGCACATCCGCCGACAGCAACAGGTTTCGCAGTTGCTCACGTTCACATGGACAACTACTCCATGATCGAGAGCGTTATTGCGATCGGTTCCGTTCCGGTTACACCGTACGGTACACCGTCCACTATGGAAGTTCCGGATGCGATCCGTCCGTATCTTGCAGAGCATGACGTAATGCTCCTTGAAAACCACGGTGCACTTACTGTTGGTGCTGACCTGATCACAGCTTACTACCGTATGGAAAGCCTTGAGCTCTGGGCTAAGATCGAGCTTACAGCTCACTTACTCGGCGGCGTAAAAGAGATCTCCAAGAAAGATATCGATACTCTCATCGGTATGAGACCGAAATACGGCGTAACAGGCAAACACCCGGGTTACAAGAAATACAACGAGTAATTGTATTTTGGAGGTGCTATGAGCAACTACTATCTTGCCGTAGATATTGGTGCGTCCAGCGGCCGCCATATTCTCGGTTATATTGAAAACGGCAAATTACAGTTAGAAGAGATCCATCGTTTCGAAAACGGAATGAAGGATGTCGACGGTTATAAATGCTGGGATTCCGAAGCTTTATTCAAAGAGATCAAAGCAGGCATGAAGAAATGTAAAGAAGCCGGAAAGGTTCCGGTTTCCATGGGCATTGACACATGGGGCGTTGACTTTGCACTCATCGACAAGGACGGCAATAAAGTCGGAAATACCGTTGGCTACCGCGACAGCCGTACACAGGGCATGGACGCTGAACTTTCCAAGTACATCAGCGAAGATGATCTCTACGGAAGAACCGGTATCCAGAAACAGCTTTACAACACCATTTATCAGCTTATGGCTGTGAAAACAAAACAGCCGGAGCTTCTTGAAGCGGCTGATACCTTACTTATGACACCGGATTACTACCATTTCCTTCTCACAGGAAAGAAAGCGGCTGAGTACACGATCGCAACCACCGGACAGTTAGTAAATCCGGCTACAAAAGACTGGGACTACGAACTGTTTGAGATGTTAGGTTATCCGAAGCATATCTTCCCGGAGATCAAAAAGCCGGGTACAGTTCTCGGTGACCTTTCTGCTGACGTTGCTGCAGAAGTTGGTTTCAACTGTCAGGTAGTCCTTCCGGCTTCCCATGATACAGGCTCCGCTGTTATGGCAGTTCCGAGCATGGGTATCGAATCTGTATACATCAGTTCCGGTACATGGTCCTTAATGGGTGTAGAACTGGAAGAAGCGATCTGTACAGAAGAGAGTAAGAAAGCAAACCTGACAAACGAGGGCGGCTATGACTACCGCTACCGTTTCTTAAAGAATATCATGGGACTCTGGATGATCCAGTCTGTCCGCCATGAATATGACGACAAGTATTCTTTTGCAGAACTTTGCGATATGGCAGAAGAAGTGAAAGAGTTCCCGTCCAGAGTGGACGTGGATGCCAATGATTTCTTCGCTCCGGAAAGCATGATCCAGGCGATCTGCGATTACTGCGAGAGAACCGGACAGCCGGTTCCGAAGACACCGGGCGAAGTATCCACAGTCGTATACCAGAGCCTTGCAGAATGTTATGGCAGAACAGTGAAAGAACTGGAATCCATCACAGGCAAGACTTACGATGCGATCAACATCGTAGGCGGCGGTTCCAATGCTGCATACCTCAACCAGCTGACAGCAAACGCAACTGGTAAAACAGTTTACGCCGGTCCGGGTGAGGCAACTGCTCTCGGAAACATTGTCGCTCAGATGTTAACAGCAGGCGAGTATGACTCTCTCAACACAGCAAGAAAGGCAATCTTCGATTCCTTCGCTGTAAAAACATTTTTACCGCAGTAATTACTCCTGCGGCAACATTCCTTACGATTAAATCTCTGGGACCTCCCCAAGATTTAATAAAGCCCCGATTTCGCAGAAGCGCGTCCCCTACGCTTTACCTCTGCGGAATCGAGGCAGCCAGCAAAAAATCCATCTCCCTGTATTCCGGTCCACGTTAACTGGGTGTTCTGACCAAGCACTCTTTCCTGAAGCAGTGATGGATTTTTTGTTTCTGGTCTATTATTTTACTATATATTTTCGTAATATACAATCTTCAATTTTATCTTTTGGAGGTAATTCATTATGGATATGAGAAAATGGTTTAAAGAAGCCCAGTACGGTATGATGATCCACTGGGGTCTCTACTCCTTACTTGCAGGCGAATACGACGGAAAAGTTTCCACGCACAAATACGGCGAATGGATCCAGTCCCAGATGCGTATTCCGAACGCAGAATATGAAAAATTAGCAAAAGCATTCAACCCGGTATTCTTTGACGCAGATGAGTGGGTAAAATTTGCAAAAGACTGCGGTATGAAATATTTTGTTATCACAAGTAAACACCACGATGGTTTCGCTCTGTTCCACTCCAAAGTTGACAAATACAACGTTGTAGATGCAACTCCGTTTGGCAGAGATATTATCAAAGAACTTTCTGAGGCATGTGCAAGACACGGCCTGAAATTCGGTCTTTACTACTCTCAGGATCTTGACTGGCATGATCCGAACGGCGGCGGATATAAATCCTACCACATTCCGAATGGTGAGAGCATGTGGTGCAACGACTGGGATTTCCCGAAGGATATGGATAAGAACTTCGATATCTGCTTTGAGAACAAGATTCTTCCGCAGATTGAAGAAATCCTTACAAACTACGGTGAGCTTTGCCTGATCTGGTTTGATATGCCGATGACTCTGACTGATGACCAGAGCCGCAGAATCTTCGAACTGGTTAAGAAACACCAGCCGAACTGTCTCATCAACTCCCGTCTTGGCAACGGTGCATATGACTACGTTTCCTTAGGCGACAATGAGATTCCGGATTCCATGCCGGAGAACCAGGAGTTCGATCCGTCTCTCATGAACGAGATCGATGGTTTCAAACCGTCTCCGTACGGCCTTTACGAGACAGCTGCTACCATGAATGACACTTGGGGCTATTTTGCAGCAGACCAGAACTGGAAAGATGCAAAGAAAGTGGCTGAGATCAAGAAGAAACTCAATGGTATGGGCATCAACTACCTTCTGAACGTTGGTCCGGACCACCTCGGAAGATTCCCGGCTCGCTGCCAGGAAATTTTAAAAGAGGTAGCTAAGACTCTTTAATCAGCAAATATAGCAAAATGGCACTTTCCATGTGAGGAAGGTGCCATTTTTTAATCTTTTTCTACATTTCTAGAAATACATTCTCATAATGCTATAACAAACCGCGATCAATACCACCGGGAAAATGTAGCAAATATACACTTTCATCCAATCATATATGCGAATCACTCCGGATGCACCCTTGTTGGATTCTTCCTGGAATCGCTTGAAGCCCCAGCCTAAAAGAACATAAGCCAGCATAAAAATCGTGCCAAGACACATGCAGACACTGGATACAAAGTCCGCAAAATCAAACAATCCAAGTCCAAGGATGCGAATCTGAGAAATCGCACCTGTGCCAAAGGACATGGTAAAGATCACACCCACGAGGAACTGGGCGATCACGATCACCGTTGCCGCTTTTTTTCTGCTCCATTTCGGCTTGCCATCTGTGATCACAGCCACCAATGCCTCGGAACCGCCGAGGATAGAGGTAAAACCGGCGAAAAATACGCAGATCATATAAAGAGTGCCGAAAATCGTACCAAAGCTTCCCATACTGTTAAAAAGATGCGGCAGTGTAATGAAGATCAGAGAAGGACCGGAGGTCGGCTCAATGTCAAAGGCAAAGAGCGCCGGCACTACTAAAATTCCTGCCAGAACTGCTATAAATGTGTCAAGCAAAGCTGTGATCACCATCGACTTCGGCAAATTGCCTTCTTTCATCGAGTAGCTTCCGTAAACGAACGCACCACACTGACCAATTCCGATGGAGAAGAACACCTGACATGCTGCAGCTGCAATACTAGACGAATTTATTTTGGAAAAATCCGGAGTCAGATACCAGATCAGTCCCTCCCATGCACCCGGCAGTGTATTGGAATATACGGACAGGAGCAGCATGATCACAAAAAGTATCGGAAGAAGGAATGTACAGACCTTTTCAACGCCTTTCTTTAATCCAGAGCATAAGCAGAACCATAGCAACACTGCTTCAGCAGCTGCAAAAACGAGCGAAAACGGACTTCCGGAGAAACTTCCGAATGTTCCTGCAATCTCATCTGCAGACAATCCGCTCAAGGACCCTGTCATAACCTTAAAAATATATCCGCCTGTCCAGCCGCCTACGATCATCGTCGCATAGCTGACAATGATAAAGATCGCAGCGATGCCGAACCATCCAATTATGCTCCAAGGTGTCTTTTTATTCCCTTCCAACTTTCTCATACCAAGAATCGGAGAAAGACCGGAAGAACGTCCAAGCGTTACCTCAATAATAAATCCAGGAATACCCACCAGCAATACAAGAATCAGATAAACCAGCAAAAATGCACCGCCGCCATTGTTACCCACCATATATGGGAATTTCCACAGATTACCAATGCCAATGCTGAAAGCCGCCATACTGATAATAAAGCCTATTCGAGAGGCAAATCCTCGTTTCTGTTCCATATGAGAACCTACCTTCCATCCTATTTATAAAGCAAATCCTCACAATAACGGTACACAAACTCTGTCGGAGTGATTCCCTGCTCTTTTGCACCGTTTAAAGAAAGAATTGTATTTTCTGTCATGATCGATTCCACTTTCTTGCGAAGGGATTCCGCATCACCATCATAGAGATATTCTTCCGCACCACAGATAACGCCTGCAGTATTGTGCCACCATTCTACCTGATAAAGAATACCGCGTTCGGCGATCAGTTTTGCAAGACGGATTTCTTCTTCCTGAGAGGATGCCTTGAGACCATTGTTGGAAGAACCGAAGATATATTTGCAATTCAGTGTCGGAATGGTCGCATCATCAAAGATACCGCCAATCGCGCACGGGCTTAAAATGTCTACTTCCTGGGAAAGGATCTCGGAAACCGGAACGCTGGTAATGTCGTGGCCCGGATGCTCTGCGATAAATTTGTCCACCGCTTCCTGATTGATATCAGCTACGATCAGCTTGGAGATACCGCCCTCCAGTAAATATTCGCCCATGTACCATCCAACTGCACCAAGGCCCATAAGTGCAACGGATTTTCCGGCAACGCTCTTCACGCCTTCCTGGAAATTGATTGCCTCTAACAGTGCAAGGTACACACCATAAGCAGTCGGAGTTCCTGTCGGGCCGGTTTTCGCCTTCATACCGCCTGTATACTGCATGGAATATCCCTGCTCGATCATCACGTCAGACATTTCCACTGGGAAGTTCATATCCGGACCGGTCATGTCACGGCAGCTGTCCAGTGCAAATGCCAGGAATCCCATGATCTCCATATTGTCCATATCCAGCGGAGACATTGTAACAGTCGCCTTACAGCCGCCAAACGGAAGGTGGCCTGCAATATTCTTGAAGCTCATACCACGGCCAAGGTTCAGGCCATCGATGATAACCTCCATCTCCTCTTCTTCGTATGTGTGACGGCGAATACCGCCGGCCATAATCGCATGGCTCTTGTTGAGGAGACCAAGTTTACGGCTGTGTTCATTCATCATAAAGCGGATATCGTATTTGTCATAATAATAAATATCGATACCGAAATGCTTGCCCGCACGCAGAAGATCGATCACTTCTTCCAGATACTCTTTATGGTCATATTTCTCAAATAACGCCCATGTCTCTTTGGTATTGAGGAATCTTGCATCTTCTGTATAGATTCCATCGATCCACCACTCATGGTTGTACTTGGAAAAATCAAAATCCGGTTCCCACTCTTTTGCAGCATATAATTTCACCTTACCGGTTTTGAAGTCATAACGGATCTTCATAGTTGTTAAGCCCTCTTCTCGTAAAGGCGTGAATAAACTTTTCTTCATAAATCTTCTTTCTCCTTTATTGCATATATCGTTGGTACTATTAGAAAAAATAGAACACATTACAAGTTTAACTGATGAAAATACAGATTGCAATCGAGTGTTTTTTATAATAAAATAAGAAAAACTAATACTGTGTGGTGAGTTTATGAATATCAATCAATTGAAATATTTTATCGCCGTAGCGGAGCATAAAAGCTTTTCTAAAGCGGCCGAACAATACTTTTTGACGCAGACTGCGATGACCCAGCAGGTACAAAAGCTGGAGGATTCCATCGGTGTCCAGCTTATCGACCGAAAAACCAGACCGATTTCCGTGACACCTACAGGAATGGTTTTTTTAAAAGAAGCCCGCATCATTGTTCACCAGATGGAAGAGGCATTTCGCAGAACCCGTGAAGCTTCATCCGGAGTGACCGGCACCTTGCGCATCGGCTACACCAAAGGGTATGAACACAGCGACCTGACAGTTAAACTCCGTCAGTACCACCATGATTTCCCGAACGTGCTGATCACTTGCCGACGCTGCAACACGGACATTCTGGCTTCCAGCCTGATCGACGGTGAATTTGATATCATCTTTACCTGGGACAGTACCAATATCCGAAACGATTCCGCCGTGCAGTACAAACTTCAGGAAAAAGTACAGCTGGTGGTAGCTCTCTACGGTTCCCACCCGCTTGCCCAGAAAACCGGACTGACCCGAGCCGATCTGCGCAACGAGATTAATCTATTCATGTCTCCATCCGGAACCGGAGATTCCCTTGGAGACGAATATTTTATCAAGCTATATCAAAATGCCGGTTATTATCCCAACATCCTGCTTCGTTCTGACGATGTCGAAAGTATTTTGATGATGGTTTCTGCCGAGGAAGGCATTTCCATTCTTCCAGCTTCCTGTATCCGAAGACTTTCCGATGTGGATAACCTGGTATTTGTTCCTCTGCTTGGGGAAAATGAGACGGAAGAGATTCTTTCAGTGTGGAGAAAGGATAATGACAGTCCACTCCTGAAAAAGTTTTTAGAACTGTTATGAGATATGTAACATCCAAAAAGGAGCATCGCTTCATAGACTCACAATCTATGCTGCAATGCTCCTTTTTGTTCTATTTAGAAAATTGTTTAAAATAATTCACTTAGAATAAACCGCTGATCACACCGTTCTCATCCACATCGATTCTCTCCGCAGCCGGAACCTTCGGAAGACCCGGCATCGTCATAATATCGCCTGTGAGAGCAACGATGAAGCCTGCGCCTGCAGATACTTTCAGGTTACGAACCTGAATTGTGAAGTTTCTCGGAGCGCCAAGCTTCTTCTGATCATCAGAGAAGCTGTACTGTGTCTTCGCCATACAGATCGGCATATTGCCAAAACCGAGCTCTTCGAGCTGTTTGATCTGCTTCACTGCACTGCCAACAAGCTGTACGCCATCTGCTCGATAGATCTTTGTCGCGATCGCGTTGAGTTTTTCCATGATAGACATATTATCGTCGTAGCTGAATGTGAAATCGTTCGGCTCTTCGCAGAGTCTTACCACTTCTTCAGCAAGAGCTTTTCCGCCTTCGCCGCCCTTCGCCCAAACTTCGGACAGAGCTACGTTCACGCCAAGCTCATGGCACTTCTCTTCAACAAGCTTTAATTCCGCCTCTGTATCAGTCGGGAATGCATTGATCGCAACCACACACGGTAACTTAAATACCTTTGTGATGTTTTCCACGTGCTGAAGAAGGTTCGGAAGACCTGCCTCAAGAGCTGTAAGGTTCTCATTGTTGAGATCTGCTTTTGCAACACCGCCGTGGTGCTTGAGTGCACGCACAGTTGCTACCACTACAACTACGGACGGTGTCAGACCTGCCATACGGCACTTGATATCAAGGAACTTCTCAGCACCAAGATCTGCACCGAAACCAGCCTCTGTTACAGCGTAATCGCCTAACTTCATCGCCATTCTTGTAGCAGTTACAGAGTTACATCCGTGAGCGATATTCGCGAACGGACCGCCGTGGATGAACGCCGGTGTACCCTCCAGAGTCTGAACCAGGTTCGGTTTTAAAGCATCTTTTAAGAGAGCTGCCATCGCGCCCTGAGCCTTTAACTGACCAGCAGTTACCGGCTTATCATCATAGGTATATGCAACAATAATTCTGGAAAGTCTTTCCTTTAAGTCTGTGATATCGCTTGCAAGACAGAGCACCGCCATCACCTCAGACGCAACAGTAATATCGAAACCGTCCTCACGCGGAGTGCCGTTCGGTTTTCCGCCGAGACCGTCTACGATATTTCTCAGCTGTCTGTCGTTCATGTCAACAGCTCTCTTCCATGTGATCTTTCTCGGATCAATATTCAGGCTGTTGCCCTGCTGGATATGGTTGTCAAGCATAGCTGCAAGAAGATTGTTTGCAGCGCCAATCGCATGGAAGTCACCTGTGAAGTGAAGGTTGATATCCTCCATCGGAACCACCTGCGCATAACCGCCGCCTGCAGCACCACCCTTTACACCGAATACCGGACCAAGGGACGGCTCGCGAAGTGCAACAACAGACTTTTTACCAATTTTACGAAGACCGTCAGCAAGACCAACCGTTGTAGTTGTCTTGCCCTCTCCGGCCGGAGTCGGATTGATTGCTGTAACGAGGATCAGTTTACCATTCGGCTCATCTGCTTTGTCCTTTAAAAGAGCATAATCAACCTTCGCCTTGTAGTTACCATACTGCTCCAGGTACTTGTCTTCTACACCTGCAACAACTGCAATTTCAGTAATTTTCTTTTTCGCGCACTCCTGTGCAATCTCAATATCAGACTTATAAGACATTCGAATTCTCCTACTTTCTTTAAACTATACGGCTGACGAAATCATCCGTCAGCCGTAAACATATTTTCAGCGAAGAGTTCTTCCTAAATTAAGTTAAATTATTTCGCTGCGGAAGCATCTTTCAGCTGTACATCATGTGCACCGCCCTCAACGATGGAAACTGCAGAAACGAGAGTTAATTTCGCCTTGTCGCGTAACTCCGGAAGAGTTAATGCGCCACAGTTACACATTGTGGAACGGATCTTAGCTAAAGTTACAGCAACACCGTCAGAAAGAGAACCTGCGTACGGAACATAAGAGTCTACACCCTCTTCGAAGCTGAGCTTGCCAGCGCCGCCAAGGTCATAACGCTGCCAGTTACGTGCACGCGCACTGCCTTCGCCCCAGTACTCTTTCATGTAGCTGCCGTTTACAAGGACTTTGCTTGTCGGGGACTCGTCAAATCTGGAGAAATAACGGCCTAACATGCAGAAGTCAGAACCCATAGCAAGAGCCAGAGTCATATGATAATCATGTACGATACCGCCGTCAGAACAGATCGGTACATAAATACCAGTTTCTTCATAATATTTGTCACGCTCTGCAGCTACATCGATAACCGCTGTAGCCTGACCGCGGCCAATACCTTTTGTTTCACGTGTGATACAGATGGAACCGCCGCCGATACCGATCTTAACGAAGTCAGCACCAGCCTCTACAAGATAACGGAAGCCCTCACCGTCAACAACGTTACCCGCACCAACTTTTACTTTGTCGCCGTAGTGATCACGGATCCATTTTAAAGTCATAGCCTGCCACTCGGAATAACCCTCGGAAGAGTCGATAACGAGAACGTCAACACCAGCCTCTACAAGAGCCGGAACACGCTCAGCGTAGTCACGAGTATTGATACCTGCACCAACGATATAACGTTTGTCAGCATCTAATAACTCTAACGGATTGCTCTTATGGAAATCATAGTCCTTGCGGAATACGAAGGAAACCAGGTTGCCTTCCTTGGAAACGATCGGAAGAGCGTTTAATTTGTGCTCCCAGATAATGTCGTTTGCCTCTTTTAATGTTGTTCCTTCCGGAG
>SVDR01000047.1 GCA_015057755.1 Lachnoclostridium sp. | reverse complement strand
AAACGGAATATCTTCTTAAATCAATACTAATTAGTTATATTTGCGCTTTCTAGCAGCTTCAGATTTCTTTTTGCGTTTTACGCTCGGTTTTTCATAATGCTCTCTTTTACGAATCTCCTGCTGAATACCTGCTTTTGCGCAGTTTCTTTTGAATCTGCGTAAAGCGCTGTCCAGGCTTTCGTTCTCTTTAACGATTACGTTTGACATAGCTCACACCTAACCTCCCTCCAGTTGTGTAATTGTGCATAATACAACTGTTTGGGTATTTTTTAGCACATCTAGTATTATAACATAAAATACCCATTCGTCAACATTTTTTTTGCTTTTTCTTAAAAATTTTTTATGACGGTTTTTTCAGAGATTTTAGGCTGATTTTTATCTTATTTAATCTGGCCTTCTACAACCTCAAGCACTTTCTCAAGTGCTGCTGCTACACCTTCCGGATTCTTACCGCCAGCCTGAGCCATATTCGGACGACCGCCGCCGCCACCGCCAACAAGTGCTGCAATGCCCTTGATGAGGTTACCTGCGTGTGCACCCTGTTTCATCGCACCGTCAGTTGCTGTTGCCATTAAGTTTACTTTACCGTCCAGTACGGAAGCGATTACGATCACGCCTTCGCCTAATTTCTCTTTTAACTGGTCACCAAGATTTCTTAAGCCGTTCATATCAACGCCGTCAGCCTGAACTGCAAGAACTTTTACGCCCTTCACTTCTTTTACCTGATCCATAACGTCGCCCATAGCTTCTTTTGCCATCTTGGATTTTAATTTCTCATTTTCAGCGTGAAGAGCTTTGATCTCTTCCATCATCGCTGTGATCTTCGCTGTTAAATCTGCCGGATTTGCCTTTGCAGCAGCTGCAGCAGCGTGGAACTCTTTCTCAACCTGCTCATAGTGAGCGATGAGACCGTCAGATGTTAATGCCTCGATACGTCTTACACCGGCTGCGATACCTGCCTCAGAGAGGATCTTGAAGGAGCCGATTGTATTTGTATTGGAAGCGTGTGTACCGCCGCAAAGCTCTGTGGAGAATTCGCCCATCTTAACAACGCGAACAGACTCGCCGTATTTCTCACCGAAGAGAGCCATAGCGCCTGTCTTCTTCGCGTCTTCCAGACTCATTTCTTTTGTAACGATCTCAAGACCTGCTTTAATCTCGTTGTTTACGATTTCTTCTACCTTCTTGATTTCTTCTGCTGTCATAGCGGAGAAGTGTGTGAAGTCGAAACGAAGTCTGTCTTTTGTTACGAGGGAACCTGCCTGCTCAACGTGCTCGCCAAGAACGAGACGAAGTGCTTTGTGGAGAAGGTGTGTTGCGGAGTGGTTTCTTGCTGTTAATGCACGGTTCTGCTCATTAACCTTTAATGTAACAGTCTCGCCGTTCTGGAACATGCCCTTAACCACTTTACCAACGTGACCAACTTTGCCGCCCTGTAATTTGATTGTATCTTCAACAACGAACTCAGCGTTCTCTGTTACGATCACACCGATATCGCCCTGCTGACCGCCCATTGTAGCGTAGAACGGAGTCTCTTTTACAAGGATTGTACCTGTCTGGCCGTCTGTAAGAGCCTGAACGATCTCATCCTCAGTTGTAAGAACTGTGATCTCAGAATCAAATACAAGATTGTCATAGCCAACGAACTCTGTTGTGATCGCTGCATCGATGGACTGGTAAACAGTAACGTCAGCACCCATGTAGTTTGATGTCTTTCTTGCTTTTCTTGCTTTCTCTTTCTGCTCCTTCATGCAGGCAGCGAAACCATCTTCGTCCACTTCGAAGTTCTTCTCTTCAAGGATTTCCTTTGTAAGATCAAGCGGGAATCCGTAAGTATCGTAAAGTTTAAAAGCATCTGCGCCGGAAAGCTTTGTTGTACCTTCCGCTTTCATAGCTTCTTCCATCTCTGCAAGGATCGCAAGACCCTGGTCGATTGTCTTATTGAATTTATCCTCTTCCTCTGTAAGAACTTTGGAGATCATCACTTTCTTCTCCTCAAGCTCCGGATAACCGTCCTTGGAAAGAGCAATAACAGTATCGGAGAGGTTTGCAAGGAACTTGCCCTCGATACCAAGTTTTCTGCCGTGACGAGCCGCACGTCTTAAAAGTCTTCTAAGTACATAACCGCGACCCTCGTTGGACGGCATAATACCGTCAGAGATCATGAATGTACAGGATTTGATATGGTCTGTTACAATGCGAATGGAAACATCTGTCTCGTAGTCTTTCAGGTACTCTTTACCGGAAATCTCACATACTCTGTCAAGAAGAGCTTTGTTTGTATCAACGGTGAACAGGGAGTCAACATCCTGAACAACAACTGCAAGACGCTCGAGACCCATACCAGTATCGATGTTCTTTTTCGGAAGCTCTGTGTAGTTTCCTTTTCCATCACTCTCAAACTGTGTGAATACGTTATTCCATACCTCGATGAAACGGTCACATTCACAGCCTACTTTACAGTCCGGGCTGCCACAGCCGTATTTCTCACCACGGTCATAGTAAATCTCAGAACACGGACCGCACGGACCGGAACCATGCTCCCAGAAGTTATCTTCCTTGCCAAAGCGGAAGATCTTCTCTGCCGGAACACCGATCTCTTTGTTCCAGATATCAAACGCCTCTTCATCCTCTATGTATACGGACGGGTAGAGACGGTCAGCCTCAAGACCAACTACTTCTGTTAAGAACTCCCAGGACCACTGGATCGCCTCTCTCTTGAAGTAATCACCGAAAGAGAAGTTACCTAACATCTCGAAGAATGTACCGTGACGAGCTGTCTTACCGATATTCTCGATATCGCCTGTACGGATACATTTCTGGCATGTACACATTCTTGTTCTCGGCGGGATCTCCTGGCCTGTGAAGTACGGCTTTAACGGAGCCATACCGGCATTGATTAAAAGTAAGCTATTGTCGTTGTGCGGAACGAGGGAATAGCTGTTCTTTGCAAGATGTCCTTTGCTCTCGAAGAAGTCGAGGAACATTTTTCTCAGTTCATTAACACCATATTTCTGCATGGTTCTTTGCCTCCTGGTTACGATTTATTTCGTAATATAATGTTACAATTTTAAGGTCGTGTTACCATACTTACCGCATGATACACCAACATACCCTATATCATAATCGTATTTTCAAATATATGCAAGAAGAAATTTTGCGAAAATAAATAAAGTCCATCGGAAATCGGCAATTTTCCGACAGACTTTCTTCTATTTCTCATTTAAAACCATTTCGTATTCGGACACCAGCCAGTAACATCGTTCTTTCGTCTTCTCTGCCACTGCCCTGATATACTCCGGATTCTGGTTTTGAACATTTTTCATAGAGTTCTTTGCGCTCGCTTTCTCCGCATACAGATCACGTTCTTTGATCCACTCTACTTCCAGAATCTTTAATGCTTCCATCTCTTCTGTTGACAGACGCTCCCTGAGCACCTGATACACTTCGTTCAGCTCATGCTCCCAAAGGGCACGTTCCTGTTCTGCTGCCGCAAGATATGCAGAACGATTGTCGAAAGCCACATTGTTCCACAGCTGCAAGGCGCTTTGTTCCGCCTGGACAAAACGGTCAAAAAAATCCTCTGCGCGATAGGATACGCGTACTTCCTCAGCTTCTATGACAGCATCCTTTACAACAACCGGATCCAGCGGAGATTTGACTGTTTCCTGAATCGCTTCATTCTTTGTCGTATCGATCGGCGCTTTCGGACTTGCCGCCATCGGCGGAGCCGCTGCCTCTGCAGGCACTGCTGCTTCGTCTGTAATGACTGCCATCTCTTCTGCTGCTGCCTCCGTCACATATGCAAACGCTGCTGTCGTTTCTTCCAGAACACCGCCGGCCATCCCGACTGCCTTTTCCTCCGTCACCGCCGCTTTTGCCATGTTTCTATTTCCCGCATCCATCACGTTAACAATGGTCGCAGATCCCGCACTCTGAGATGATACAAATTCTCTTGTCATCTTGGTTACGGAAACTCCGACTACAAGGATACATACAATTGTCATCCACATCATAAAACGTCTTTTCATGCATTCACTCCATTCTCTCTAAGCTAAAGATAACATAAAGATTCGGAGTTGTGAACCAGAAAATTGAAATAGTAATATATTGTAAGATTCTCGTAATATTTTCGCCTTCTGCTCCCACTTGGGCATGAAAAACCCGGAGTATTTACACTCCGGGATCCACTAACAAATCTTTTCCATCGGCTGCCGTTGTGGCTAGTCTGTCACAACGTTCATTTTCCGGATGTCCGTCATGACCTTTTACCCAGAAAAACCGAACCTGATGAGGCTCCATTGCCTGTAACAGCCGCTTCCACAGATCTGAATTCTTCACAGGTCCTGTTTTCGGTCTGTTCCAGTTATGTTTTACCCAGCTTTCGATCCAGTTCTGGTTAAATGCATCTGTCAGATATTTCGAATCCGAATACAGATCCACCTCACACGGACGGTTCAGCGCCTCCAGTCCGACGATCGCAGCCATCAGCTCCATGCGGTTGTTGGTCGTCTTCACATAACCGGCTGACATCTCTTTTTCATGAAGGACTCCCTGTTTGTCCACAAACTGAAGAACCGCTCCATAACCGCCCGGCCCGTCGGGATTTCCGCGGGCCGCGCCGTCTGTAAACAATGTTACTTTCATATTCCTATATCCTTCCGCTAGAAGTCCCATTTATCGCAAAGCGCGTTGACATCATTCGTAAACTTCTTGATATCCTTATTGGAACATTCTCTGTGTTTTCTAATAATCTTCATCAGGCGCTCGCCTGCAGCAACCAGAGTCTCAAAGATTCCTCGATTCTCTCTCTGACGTGCTGTCTCTTTCTGACGTGCAATACCGATCGTCTGTTTTTCCCATACATCCTTCGCCAGGTCATAAACGGAACCGGAGAACGGTGCATCTGCATCGTATCCAAACTCCGTACGAAGATGTGTCGCAAAAGAGGTACATACCGTATCCTCTCCGTGTACCAGAAATACCTTCTGCGGAGCCTTCTTAAATGCCTGCAGCCACTCGATCAGTCCCTCTTTGTCAGCGTGACCGGAAAGGCCATCCAGTTTCTCAATTCTCGCTTCCACATCGATTGTCTCGCCAAACAGCTTCACAACTTCTACACCTTCGATCAGCGCGCGTCCAAGTGTTCCGACCGCCTGATATCCAGCGAACAGGATCGTACACTCCGGTCTCCAGAGATTGTGTTTCAAATGATGACGGATACGTCCCGCATCACACATACCTGCAGCAGAAATGATCACCTTCGGTTTCATGTCGAAGTTGATTCCTTTGGAATCGTCACTGGTAATGGAAAGTTTCAGACCAGGGAAGGAAATCGGGTTGATCCCACGATTGACCAGTTCCATTGCTTCTTCATCGAAACATTCTATAATGTTCTTGCTGAATACAGTCGTCGCCTCCACCGCCATCGGACTATCCACATAAACCTCAAAATCCTCATGACCAACGATCATCTTGTCTTCCTTGATCTTTCGCATGAAATAGAGGATTTCCTGTGTGCGTCCTACCGCAAATGCCGGAATGACAAGATTTCCTCCCGCATCCAGAGTTTCCTGTAAAATATTCGCCAGCTCGCCAATATGCTCATGAGTCCGATTATGCGAACGGTCACCGTACGTACACTCCATCACCACATAATCGGCTTCTTCTATATAAGAAGGATCTTTGATCAGCGGTTTATTTTTATTGCCGATATCTCCGGAGAAAACAATTTTCTTCTCAATGCCGTCCTCATTGATCCAAACCTCGATGGAGGAAGAGCCAAGCAAATGACCGACGTCTGTAAAGCGGATCCTCAGACCGTCTACCAGCGTCAGAATATCTCCGTACCGGCACGGGAAAAAGTGTGTCAGCACACCCTCTGCATCTGCCATCGTAAATAACGGCTGAACTTCCGGATTACCCGCACGTCTTGCCTTACGGTTTTTCCACTCAGCCTCCATCTCCTGGATGTGAGCACTATCCTTGAGCATGATCACACAGAGATCGTATGTCGCCTGAGTTGTAAACACCTGACCTTTAAATCCTCTGGAATAAAGCAACGGTAACAGTCCGGAATGATCGATATGCGCATGTGTCACAAAAACATAGTCAATATCCGTTGGCGGGATCGGAATCTCTGCATTTTCATAAACGTTTCCGCCCTGTTCCATACCGTAATCAACCAAAATGTGTTTTCCGCAAGCCTCTAAATAATGACAACTGCCTGTCACTTCATGAGCCGCACCAATAAACGTAAGCCTCATAGAATTCCTCCTCTCGTACCGTCAACTTCCTACTAATATTATATCAGTTTTCAGATAATAATGCAAATCATTCCGCCATTTGAGTCATTTATTATTTTTTGTAACGTATCCTGCAGTTTTGTCTGGCAATCTTCTGTCATTTGCGAAATCTTAGCCTGCATGCCATCCTCCACGATCTGTTCTACCGATTTGCCAAAAATATTTGTCTCCCATACACCATCCTCTGTCGCTTCATTATTTTTTATATATGCGATCAGATCTTTCGCCTGCTGTTCACTGCCGACAATGGGAGCAATTTCCGTTTCAATCTGAGCTTTGATCAGATTGATCGATGGAGCCTGCGCATGGATTTTTACTCCAAATTTATTTCCGTGTTTGATCAGCTCCGGCTCTGCCAGCATGATCTCTGTTTTGTCTGGCATAACAATTCCATATCCTTTGGCCCGAACCTGGCTTAATGCATTCTTTACTTTTTCGTATTCTCCCTGCATTCCGGAGAGTTTTGCCAACGTATGGAACAACGCATACTCATCTGCAACCGGAATTCCTGTGTATTCACTGATCACCTCATAATAACAGTCATCATCCATGACTATTTCAACAGAAACCGTTCCGTCTGCCATTTCCATTTTACGGACTGCAAGGTCTGCCACCCTGGAATTTCCGTTTGTACGAAAAACCTCTTCCTGAATATCCTTCATCTGATCCACATTCATCAAAATATTTCTGGCGTGTTCCAGTGCTTCCTCCTTCAACGGATGAGAATCTGGCAATATTTCCATCCATTTTGGAATATAAAAATCCAGCTTTTGAACTGGAAATTCTTCCAAAACCTTCCGCAGTATCATCTCCACATCATGTTCCTTCAACTGTTCACAGTTTACCGGAAGTACGGAAACGCCATATGTCTCTTCCATTTTTCTCGCATATTCTTTGGCTTCCTCTCCATACGGCTTCATGGAATTTAACAGAACGATAAATGGTTTTCCAATCTCTCTTAACTCCTGTATGGTCTTTGCTTCTGCCTCTGCATAATCATTTCTTCCCAGTTCACCAAAGCTTCCGTCTCCCGTAATCACGATTCCTATGGTCGAATGATCTCGGATCACTTTCCGCGTCCCAATTTCCGCCGCACGCGTAAACGGGATTTCATAATCATACCACGGAGTTTTTACAAGACGCTCTTCTCCATTTTCCTCATGTCCCACTGCTCCGTCCACCATAAAACCAACACAATCCACCAGACGGATTTTTGCGAGAATCCCGTCTTCCAAACTGATCTCAGCCGCCTCTTTCGGGATAAATTTCGGTTCCGTCGTCATAATGGTCTTTCCTGCAGCACTCTGGGGAAGCTCGTCACGTGTCAGTGTTTTCTGGTGCCCTTCCGGAAGTTTCGGAAGCACCATGGTTTCCATAAAACGCTTTATAAATGTAGACTTTCCTGTCCGAACCGGGCCAACCACCCCTATGTAAATCTCTCCGCCTGTCCGCGCTTCAATATCTCTGTATACATGGAATTTTTCCATAAAAATACCCCCTTGCTATACTTTTAGAGTATATGCAAAGGGGATATTGTTTATTCGTCCCAGGAAAGGGCACTATGTTCAATTTTCTTGTCGCGGAGCATCAGGTCCGTAACGGCATCTTTTGCCGGCTTATTGTCAAATAAAACTGCGTTGACCTGCTCTACGATCGGCATCGGAACATCATATTTCTTAGAAAGTGCAAGTGCTGCCTTTGCAGAATACACGCCTTCTACAACCATCTGAACTTCCTTCATAGCCTCATCCATCGTATAACCTTTACCGATGAGAATACCTGCACGACGGTTACGGCTGTGCATACTTGCACATGTTACGATCAGATCGCCAATACCGGTCAGTCCGCTGAATGTCTGGGCTTTACCTCCCATGGCAATACCAAGACGGGAAATCTCTGCGATACCTCTCGTGATCAGAGCCGCTTTTGTATTATCTCCGCAGCCGTATCCGTCTGCGATACCGGCCGCAAGCGCGATTACGTTTTTCAGTGCTGCACCGATCTCAATTCCAAGCACATCCGGGCTTGTGTATACACGGAACGCCGGACTCATAAACAGAGACTGTACATACTCTGCCACTTCCTTTTTGTGAGATCCTGCCACACAGGTAGTCAAAAGACCTCGGCTCACTTCTTCCGCATGGCTCGGTCCGGATAATGCAACCGGCTCACACTGCGGAATCTCTTCCTTAATGATCTGTGTCATTGTCATCAAAGTGCTCTCTTCAATACCCTTCGCAACATCCACGATGATCTGGCCTTCTTTGCAGAACTCCTTCATTCTTCTTGCAGTGCTTCGAACAAATACAGACGGAACAGAAAGAACAAGAAGATCTTTCTCCTCCATTGCCTCTTTCAGGTCTGCTGTGTAGCAGATTGTCTCCGGGAGTGTAACCTCCGGAAGATTTTTATGTTTGAGCGTTGCTTTCATCTCTTCGATCTCAGCCGGAATTGCAGACCACAGATCCACCTGATGACCATTATTATTCAGTAAAACAGCGATTGCAGTACCCCAGGTACCGGAACCGATGACACCAATCTTTGCCATACTCTGTCCTCCTACTTTTTCTTTGCTCCGATTTTATTTTCTGTTCCATTTAAAAGGCGTTTAATATTCGCTCTGTGTCTCCAGATCGCCATGCCCATGATCACACCTGCCAAAACATAATACTCCGGAAGACTTGCAGCAGAGATCACATAATCTCCTGCGTTTCCAAACATAACCGCCATAATAAAGAATGCGATCACAAGCAGAATAGAACCGACAGACACATATCTGGTCAGATACATGGTACTGAAGAAAATGATCGCACAAACCACACACATTCTCCAGTCTGTAGCAGCCAGAATTCCCGCTGTGGCAGCAATTCCTTTTCCGCCTTTAAACCCAAGATAGAACGGGAAGTTGTGGCCAAGGATCGCGCCAAATCCTCCCCAAAGGGCCAGCAGATCCAGATCTGCATGACCGGAGAAGAGAATTCTTGCAGCCATGCATGCAAAAATCGTCTTAAACGCATCTCCAAAGAACACCGTAATACCTGCTTTTCGTCCCAATGTACGAACTACATTGGTTGCACCTGCATTGCCGCTTCCGTGCTGACGGATATCAATGTGGTGCAGCTTTCCATAAATATAACCGGTCTGGAACAGACCAAACGCATAGCCAATTGCCAGACAAATAAGCCTTTCCATGACCTATTCTTTCTCCTTCCTCTCGCGGATAATGAACTTCAGAGATGTACCGCGGAAACCAAAGGACTCACGAATCTTATTCTCCAGATATCTTGTATAGGAGAAATGCATCAGTTCTTTATCGTTTACAAATACAACAAATGTCGGCGGTTTTACAGAAACCTGTGTTGTGTAATAAATCTTTAAACGTTTGCCCTTATCAGACGGCGGCTGCTGCATCGCAACTGCCTCTGTCACGATCTCGTTGAGAACACCTGTCTGAACACGTAACGTCTGATTCTCGCGAACCATATCGATCAGTTCAAACAGCTTGTTCATTCTCTGACCTGTCAGCGCAGAAACAAATACATACTCTGCGTATGGCATAAAGGAAAGAATATCTTTGATCTTCTTTGTATGCTCGTAAATCGTCTTGTCATTCTTCTCAATGGCATCCCATTTATTAACAACAACGATAATACCTTTACCCTTGTCATGTGCGATGCCTGCGATCTTTGCATCCTGCTCCGTTACACCTTCGGACGCATCAATGACCATAAGGACCACATCTGCACGCTCTACGGCTGTTACGGTACGGATAATGCTGTAACGCTCAATGTCTTCTTTTACTTTGCTCTTTCTGCGAAGACCTGCTGTATCAATAAATACATATTCCTGACCGTTGTGTACGATCTCCGTATCAACTGCATCTCTGGTTGTACCTGCAATATCGGATACGATCACACGGTTTTCACCGCAAAGCTTATTTACAATTGAAGATTTACCTACGTTCGGCTTACCCACGATGGCGATACGCGGTCTGTCATCTTCTTCGTCTTCATACTGGTCTGCTCTGAAGTGTTTTGTCACTTCATCCAGAAGATCACCAAGACCAAGACGGGATGCGGCAGAAACCGGAACCGGATCTCCCATGCCGAGGTTGTAGAATTCATACACATCATTGCCGTACTTTGCAATGCTGTCCACTTTATTTACTGCAAGAATTACAGGTTTTTTGGACTTTCTGAGCATGTCCGCAACCTTGGAGTCCGCATCGATCAGACCCTGTCTAACATCTACGATGAAAATGATCACGTCTGCGGTATCGATGGCAATCTGTGCCTGCTCTCTCATCTGTGAGAGAATGATATCTTTGGAATCCGGTTCAATACCACCGGTATCAATCAATGTAAAAGCATGGTTTAACCAAGTACAATCCGCATAAATACGGTCTCTTGTTACACCCGGAGTATCTTTTACGATGGAAATCGTACTGCCTGCCAGAACATTAAATAATGTAGATTTACCTACGTTCGGACGACCTACGATCGCTACTACTGGCTTACTCATATTTTACCTCACTCTAATTGTAATCAATTACCTCTCCGTCATCAGAGAGTTCAAAATCTTTCATAGATAATTCGTATGCACCATGTTCCGCAGTCTGAACAGCAGCCGCTTCGCGGTCTAAAATGGCTTCAACGAAATCGTATCCGCTTGATTTTACTATATGAATCGGAATCTGTAAAGAATCTTCCGCATCAGTTTTTGTAAGATCGTCCAGGAACACTTCCTCTCCGCTCTTGAACATACATGCCGGTAAAAGAAGTCTTTCACCAAGCGCTTTATCCTTTAACTGTGCAATCAGATCCTGTCCGGTGATCAGACCTGCCACCGTGATCATCTCGCCGAAGAAATCATTGCGGATCGGATACAGGTGCACCTTGCGTCCCAGATATTTCTTCTCAATCTCCGCGATCAAACGCTTTAAATACGGATAAGCCAGGAATCCTGTCGCAACTGACAGTTCTTCGCACACACCGTCATCATCTGCACCGTCCAGCGCATCCATCACTTCCTCATAAAGAAGGCGGATCATACCAACACCGTTTTCCAACTGAATATATCCGTCATAGCGATCCTCTTCCGGAAGTTCACGCTCTGCCAGAATGTACCACTCATCACTTGCATGGATAAAGTGAATCTGGTGCTCCTCGTAAATCTTTTTCTGCCAGCGTTCGATCATATCGATCACTTCACATGCATCTTCCTTTGTAAACGGCTCTAACGGATAAAGACCGTCACGGTACTTGGAAAGACCGACCGGAACCACCGAAACACTCTGCATATGCGGAGCATATTCTGCCAGCTTCTCAATGGTATATTCCAGTTCTTTTCCGTCATTTACCCCTTTGCAAAGTACGATCTGCCCATTCATCTCCGTACCGGCTTCATACAGACGATCCAGCTTTTTCAGCGCCTCACCGGCAAAACGGTTGGTCAGCATCTTGCATCTCAGTTCCGGGTTCATGGTCTGCACGGAAATATTGATCGGCGCCAGATGGAACTTGATGATTCGGTCAATATCCTTATCGCTCATGTTGGTCAGCGTAATATAGTTTCCCTGTAAAAAAGACAATCTGGAGTCGTCATCTTTAAAATACAGGGTATCGCGCATTCCCAGAGGCATCTGGTCAATAAAACAGAAAATACACTTGTTTCTGCAGGAACGGTAATCGCTCATCAGACCATTTTCAAACGTAAGTCCAAGATCCTCACCGCCGCTCTCAATCTCCAGTTCCCATTCTTCGCCGTTGGCTTTTCTTACGACCATGACAAAACGCTCATTGTCTGTCATGAAATTATAATCGAAGATATCCTCCAGTTCTTCCCCGTCAATGGTCATCAGGATATCCCCTGCTTCCAGCTCCAGCTCTTCTGCAATGGAACCAGGAGCCACTTCTGTTATTTTGTGTCCATTATATTTTTTCAATGTATATACCTATCCCATTTTATATTTTCTACTTTATTATCTTATCATATCAATCTTCGTCCGATTTGTAAAGAAATGATGTTCTTTTTTAAGTAATACAGGAAGAAGTATTGACGAAAAACGCCGAAAAATGTTATAAACATAGTGGAAGTACCTGATACAAATTTTGAAACAATGTAAAATCGGAGGAATCTTTGACATGTCGAATCAGCACGTTTTCAATGACCGCCTTCCTGTTGCGCCGTTAAAAATCGCTGCACTGGAAAGCTGTAGTGACCTGGCAAAAAAGGTCAACGATCACATCGTAAATTTCCGTCGCAATGACGCAGAAGAATTAATCCGCAGACAGCAGGATCTTCAGTACAGAGGTTATGATGTGGACTCTTACCTTCTTGACTGTGCATGCCCGCGTTTCGGAAGTGGTGAAGCAAAAGGTGTCGTAAAAGAATCTGTACGTGGTACAGACGTATTCTGCATGGTTGATGTAACAAACCACTCTCTCACTTATAAAATGGCAGGCTATGAGAACCATATGTCTCCGGATGACCACTACGCAGACTTAAAGCGTATCATCGGTGCTTGTTCTTCTACTGCTCACAGAATCAACGTAATTCTGCCGTTCCTTTATGAGAGCCGTCAGCACAAACGTACTCACCGTGAGTCCCTTGACTGTGCGATGGCACTGGAAGAGCTTCACAACATGGGCGTTGCGAACATCATCACATTTGATGCTCATGACCCGCGCGTACAGAATGCGATCCCGTTATCCGGCTTTGACAACTTTATGCCGACATACCAGTTTATCAAAGCCCTGTTCAAACATGACAAGACATTAAAAATTGACAAAGACCATCTCATGGTAATCTCCCCGGACGAAGGCGCTATGGGCCGTGCCGTATACCTTGCAAACAACCTCGGTGTTGATATGGGTATGTTCTATAAGAGACGTGACTACTCCAAAGTAGTAAACGGCCGTAACCCGATCGTTGCTCACGAATTCTTGGGAAGTTCCGTAGAAGGAAAGACTGTTGTTATTGTTGACGATATGATCTCCTCCGGTGAATCCATGTTAGATACAGCAAGATCCTTAAAAGAGAGAAAGGCAGAAAAAGTTGTTGTCTGCTGTACATTCGGTCTCTTCACAAGCGGTTTTGAAAAATTCGATGAATACTATGCAAAAGGTTACATCGACAGCGTTGTTACAACAAACTTAAACTACCGCGCACCGGAACTCTTAACAAAACCGTGGTACGTGGAAGCAGATGTAAGTAAATTCATCGCTGCGATCATCAACTCTATGAACCATGACGTATCTCTTGAGACAGCACTCACTTCCACAGAGAAGATCCAGTCCCTCATCAAGAAATACAACGACGGCGGTATTATCTAATTATAATAATCCATACCAAAAACGGATCTGGGCCATGATACTCCAGATCCGTTTTTCTTTATTCAAAAAGCTATTCACATTTCCTTGAAACAATGGTATTATCTATTTAGATTTGGTTACAAATATAATTAAATCAATACATAATTATAAATGAATGGAGAATCTATATGGAACATCTATCTATACAGATGTTAGGTGACTTTTCTTTCCAAGCCGGTGACAATCTGATCTCTGATAATCAGAATCGAACCAAAAAAATATGGCTTCTTCTTGCTTATATTCTCTGCAGACGCGGTCAGATCGTTTCAAGAAAAGAACTTATTCAGTTATTATGGGGTGAAGAGACAACCAGCAGCAATCCGGAAAATGCACTAAAGATTACATTCTATCGGGTTCGTTCACTCTTAGACCAGCTCGAAGAAAATGCAGGACATCAGCTTGTTACCTGGCAGGATAATGGATATACATGGAATATGAACATTCCGATGACTTTGGATATTGAAGAATTTGAACAGGCATGCCTTGCTGACTGTCAGGATGAAGCCGAACGTCTCGAATCGAATTTAAAGGCAATCAGCCTATATAACGGAGTATTTTTATCCAACCTTCCGGATGATGAATGGATCATATCTCCGCGAAACTACTATCATCACTTGTATATAAGCAAGATCATGGAAACTGCACCGATACTCCTCTCTCTCAACCGTACAAAAGAAGCCATCGCGATTTTAAAGAGGGCTATCGGTTTCGAACCGTATCATGAACCATTGCACAGATTACTGATGCAGGCGCACATGGTTAACAACGATCAGTCCTCTGCGATTTCTGTATATGAGACATTGAGCCAGCGTTTATTTGCAGATTCCGGAACAAAACCTGGTGAAGATCTTTACAAATATTATCGTGAAATCATGGAAACACTGACAAATCAAAGCCTCTCCATGGATATGGTACTGGATTCTCTCTTGACGAACAATTCAAGTGCCGGTGCTTTGAAATGCGAATACGACTATTTTAAGGTGCTTTGTCATGCAGAAGCCCGTGTCAGCGCACGAAACGGTAAAGTCAGCCACATCGTACTGGTTTCCGTATCCGGAAAAAATGAGAAGCTGCTTACCAAACAAATTTTGGAACAGTCTATGGAACGCCTTAGCGATCATATTCGTTTCAATTTAAGGCGCGGTGATGCCTATACTCAATGCAGTATGAATCAGTATATCATTATGCTCCGTGAGGCAAACTACGAAAATAGCTGCATGGTTTCAAAGCGCATTATTTCTGCTTATAACAAAGCACACCCTCGCTCCTCCGCAAAAATCACATTTTCAGTGGAACAGCTTACCCCATCCACAACGATCCAATAATTATAAAAAGACAACTCAGTGACAAATTACAAATCCTTGTCATTGAGTTGTCTTTTGCGTTGCATCCACTTCTCCCGTTGGTTTTTCATAAAAACGTTTTGGATTTCCTTCTACACCTTTTAAACGTGCCTGAACAACCCATCGCGCCTCATATCCTCTTCCGGTACATGTGACCAACGTCAAAATCTTATCATCGACGGTTGGAACCACGCCCGTATCAATCTCAGAATTTGACATGCAGTAATCCAAAAACAACTGCATTCCCTCTTCATTATGGAATCCATAGACAAATGCTGCGCCTTCTACCGGAGCCGTATAAGCAGAAAATATCTCATATCGATGTACTCCGGAATCATCCAGAATATATACATACGGATGTTTTTCATAATGCTCATTGGTATTAAAATACTTTAATGAACCAAACATAGAGCCGTTCATCATGCGATGTCCATAAATTAACGTATTAAAATCTCTTAAATCAGAATTATTTAACTGCTCAAGAAAAACAGATCCGGCCGCACTTGGCTGTTTATCCCAGGTATGTTCCAAATAATACTCATTATCGTTACCATCCATGATCGGATACGCAAGCTGGGTTCCCGGAATCTCAATCCATCCTAATACATCTGCATTCACTTCACGAAGTGCACCCAGATTTTTTTCTGCAAGTTCCAGGATAAACGAATCGTCATCTTCCACCGGAGCTTCCTGCCATATAAGAGGCTTCGCCTCTTCTTCTGTCGTTTCCTCTGCAGTTGCTTCTGTTGTCGCTTCTGTCACTGATGTCGTCGCCTCTGTTGTCTCATTGGCAATCGACTCTGCCTGTTCATACGCATTCTGAGCATCCATACTCTGATACTGGTTATATACAAACATGGCAAAACTAACAGCAAAAACAATCAGCAAAATCAGTTTTATAAATTTTCGAATTTCGAATTTTACCATACATTAATAGTGTTTTTAAATTTGAGCGGCACATCGTTGTTATGCATAAAATCTACAACTTCTGTCACATCATATTCGATGTGGTATCCCGTGTATTTATTTCCCTCGTTAAATCTTTTTTCGATTCGTCTGAAAATCATATCACAGTTCTCTCGCTGCGTTGCAGAAAGAAGTATGAGATACTGGTTTCTGCTGTATCTGGTATAAGCATCTCCTCTTCGAAGGACTTTTTCAATTGCATTTCCAAGAGCCGTCTGCACCTTTGGATCCGCTTTTTCCGACTGACCATCTTGACACAACGTACATACCATTAAGTATACAGACTCTCCGCTTCGCTCAATGATCCGACACATCAAACGATATGTATCTACAAAACTCGGATATGCACAGTAATATGCACCTTTCTTCCACTCTGACTCACAAAGATTATCTTGTATCTTTAAGAAATCATTTTCGCTGTTTAACAGCTTTCCATTCATTTTCTGAAGTTGTTCACGCATCTTCGCAGACGGAGGCGCTCCTAATTCTTCCGAGTACAAACGCACGGTATCCTGATATACGCGATAGGCTTCATCAAACTTTCCCATTTTTTGAAGACAGTCAACGATTTTTTCCTGCCATTCATCAAACGGATATAGCTCTGCTGCTTTCTGATATATCTGAAGAAGCTTCTGGAATTCTTGAGTTTCTTCATATATTCTTCCCAGAAGTATCACACATGAGATGTAAAGCTTTTTCAGCCTTACACATTCCACTGTAACCCACATCTCACTGGAAAGCTGCGGCAGAAATTCTCCACGATAAATTGCGAGTGCACGCTCTAACATTTCTGCCTTTTCTGCACCCGTTAATTCGGAAGCACGTTTCGCACAGGTCTCAAATTCTATAACATCGACCTCTACAGACACGCTTCCTTCCCATTTGCAAATTCCATTTTTTATCGTGATATAATCTTCTTTTGGCATTCCGGCAGCAATCAACTGATTTTTCAAACGATAGATCATGCTATTCAGACTGTTATTGGTGTTACCGATCTCATCCCAACTGTATAACGCCTGAACTAAATCATCTTTCGCAATGCCGTTTTCCAAATGTAATAACAAAATCTGAAGCAGCTGAACAGATTTTGTTAATTTTCCTCTTCCCAGGATCAACGGTTTATCTCCATATGTGAGACTATAGCCTCCCATCATATTTAACACCAGTTTATCCGTTTTCTCGCTTTCCATACTCATAGAATGCCCCTCCTCTAAGAGTAATGCATTTTATTAAGTATATTCCATATTGAAATCATTGTCAATCAAAGACAATAGTTTAACATTCATTTTGGCGTTCTCCCCCAAAAAAGATAAATAAAAAAGCTCCCAGCCGGATTCGAACCGGCGACCTACGCATTACGAATGCGTTGCTCTACCAGCTGAGCCATGGAAGCTTTTTTGTTCCTTGCGGAACCGTTTTAATTGTAAAAAAGCTGCTGCACTTTCATGCAACAGCTTCATGACCCGTCCGGGAATCGAACCCGGGTTTACGGCGTGAGAGGCCGTCGTCTTGACCGCTTGACCAACGGGCCAGTAACCAAGTCGAGGCG
>SVDR01000001.1 GCA_015057755.1 Lachnoclostridium sp. | reverse complement strand
TGCTGAAGGCAGATCCGGGATCTGAAGTATGCACAGTTTTGCAGAGGGGAATTGATAGGGCGTTCTTTACATACGAAAACGGGGAAGATGCTTACCTTGCAGCATCACTCAGACAGTACCGTCGTATGGAAGAGTTGGAAGAGTTTAAAGCCTTAGAAGAAAAGGACGTACGCAGCACAGGATTTGTTGTACATACATTAGAGGCAGCCGTTTGGTGCTTGCTTACAACCAACGCTTTTAAAGAGTGTGTATTAAAAGCAGTTAATCTTGGCGGTGACACAGACACGGTTGCCGCAGTGGCAGGTAGTTTGGCAGGACTTGTATATGGACGAAACGAGGAAGACGGAATCCCGCAGGAATGGATGAAGAAACTTTCCAGATTCGAGTGGCTGGAGAGGAAAGTTGAGAAGTTTGCAGAGTCACTCAAGGTATAAGTCTAGGAAACACAGACAGTATTGACGCTCCTAGGAAATAGACGTAAAATAAGAGAAAAGAAACGACTCGGGGAGGATATTGGATATGCGCGAAGATGCAAACCGCAGGATGGCGGAACATGTGATTGAGGGATTAAAAAAGAGAAATATGGAAGGTTACTACTGCGGAACGAAGGAAGAAGCTGCAAAGCTGGTGCTTGATATGATCGAACCGGGCTCCAAAGTAACCTGGGGCGGATCTGCCAGTGTTGGTGCTCTTGGTCTGAAAGAAGCAATCCAGGCAGGCGATTATGAAGTGATTGATTATCCAATGGAAGAGAAGGAAAAAGCCGGAAGTCCGATTTACGGTCAGGTGGTTTGTGCAGACTATTTCCTGATGGGAACCAACGCGATCACAGTTAATGGTGAACTGATTAACGTGGACGGCGCAAGTAACCGTGTGGCATGTTTGGCCCATGGTCCGAAACACGTAATCGTTATTGCAGGTCTTAATAAGTTAGTGAAAACTGTGGAAGACGGTTACAACCGTATCCAGACTCAGATCTGTCCGGTTATTGCAGATGCAACGAATCGCAAGACCCCGTGTGGTGTGGCAGGTTTTTGTGCGGATTGTCATTCTCCGGAGTGCATGTGCTGCAACATCCTGGTGACACGTCACTCCAGATACACAGGACGAATCAAAGTGGTGCTTGTTGGAGAGAGTGTGGGAATTTAAGATATGAAATAAAAATATGAAAACCGGCAGATTTGGGAGAGTGTTGAATCACTCCGGATCTGTCGGTTTTTTGATGTTATGAGAATGCTAATTTAAATAATTCCTCATACTCTTTAAAGCACTTTTTTCCAACCTTGATACCTGGGCCTGACTGATCCCGATTTCTTCGGCCACTTCTGTCTGGGTCTTTCCGTCATAAAAACGCATGTCGATAATGTGGCGTTCTCGTTCAGGAAGGCGTTTCATGGCTTCGTTCAGGGAAATCTGCTCAATCCAGTTTTCTTCGCGGTTTTTCTTGTCGCTGATCTGGTCCATGACGCAGAGCGGGTCGCCGCCGTCGGTGTAGACCGGTTCATAGAGACTGACCGGACTCTGGATGGCGTCTAGGGCGTAGGTGATCTCTTCTTTGCTGATTCCGATTTCCTCTGCAATCTCCATGATGGTAGGTTCTTTCATGTGTCTTTTCATGAGAGCTTCTTTGGCATAGATTGCTTTGTATGCAGTATCCCGGATGGAACGACTGACACGGATGGAGTTGTTATCGCGCAGATAACGGCGGACTTCACCCAGGATCATAGGGACTGCGTATGTGCTGAACTTGACGTTTTGTGTGATATCAAAGTTGTCGATGGCTTTGATTAGACCGATGCAGCCAATCTGAAACAGATCGTCAACGTTTTCATTTCCTCCGGTAAAGCGTTGGATGACACTGAGGACGAGTCGCAGATTTCCCTTGATGTAATCTTCTCTTGCCTGCATGTCGCCGTCCAGAATTCGTTTGAACAGTTCCTCCTTTTCTTCTGTGGTAAGCAGTGGCAGCTTTGATGTATTTACTCCGCAGATTTCAACTTTATAACCGGACATGGCCTTACCTCCGTACCTATATTCTTTGAAATTGTTATAAAAGAATGATGGACGGATTTGGGCGGGTTTATACGGAAATGAGGTTGGAAAAAATTTGACAAGAAAAAACAGACCTGCCGCGAAAGCAGGTCTGTCGAAACAATTCTTAATTTGTATGGTCTGCCATATTCTGACGGTAAAGAATCAGAAGTCCGCGAAGCAGAAGATCCGGAATGTATGTGATCTCGTGGCTGCAGAGCGGAGTAATGAATCTTGACATACCGCCGGTTGCAACAAGGGTGCATCTCTCGCCGAGTTCTTCTTCGACACGATCAATGAGGCCGTCGATCATGGCAGCATTTCCGAACATGATACCATTCTGCATGCATTCTACCGTGTTCTTGCCAATCACACGTTTTGGAGTGTCCAGGTTGATCTGCGGAAGCTGTGCAGTATTTCCAACAAGGGCATTGAGAGAAACCATAACACCCGGAAGAATGACACCGCCAATATAACTGCCGCTCTTGTCTACAACATCGAGAGTCGTAGCAGTGCCCATATCAATAACAATGATCGGACCGTCAAACTGGGCAACGGCTGCAACGGCTGCAACAATACGGTCACCGCCGACAGATTTCGGGTTGTCCACTTTAATGTTGATGCCTGTCTTCATACCGGAGCCAACGAGCATCGGTTTCTTACCTGTGATTTTCTTTACAGCAGAAGATAATGGTGCATTGAGCGGCGGAACAACGGAAGACATGATAGCGCCTTCGATGTCAGAACGCTTTACTTTATTGATCTCTAAAATGTTTTTCAGCATAATTGCGTATTCCAGACTGGTCTTTCTGTGGTCTGTAGTGATACGCTCCTCAAAATAGAGTTTGTTTTCATCAATACCGCCGACAACGATATTGCTGTTTCCCATATCAATTGTTAAAATCATAGAGAAAACTCCTTTCCCATTTGCATGGTAAGTGTTATAATGTTATAGTTAGGGGGTCTATGCTCGCATAAACACCTATGTAACCAAGAGTTATATTACCATATTTTTTTAAATATTACAACGGAGGATTCCAGAATGTTAAAAGGAAAGACCGTACTTTTAGGTGTGACAGGCAGTATTGCCGCATATAAGATCGCGAACCTGGCGAGCGCATTGATGAAGCTCCATGCAGAGGTTCATGTGATCATGACAAAAAATGCGACCAATTTTATTAACCCGATTACCTTTGAGACACTGACTGGCAATAAGTGTCTGGTGGATACGTTTGACCGAAACTTCGAGTTTTCTGTAGAGCATGTCTCGATTGCAAAGAAAGCCGATGTGGTTCTGGTTGCTCCGGCATCCGCCAATATGATCGCAAAACTGGCGCATGGTCTCGCAGATGATATGCTGACAACTACGATTCTTGCATGTACCTGCAAGAAGATCATCAGCCCGGCGATGAACACAAGGATGTTTGAAAATCCGATCACGCAGGATAATATGAAAACCTGCCAGAGATATGGCATGGAAGTGATCCTTCCGGCCAGCGGATATCTGGCTTGCGGTGATACCGGAGCCGGTAAGATGCCGGAACCGGAAGTGCTGATGCAGTATATCCTGAAAGAACTGTTATTTAAAAAGGATCTGACAGGAAAGAAGATCCTTGTGACTGCAGGTCCGACAAGAGAAGCCATTGATCCGGTTCGCTATATCACCAACCATTCTACAGGCAAGATGGGCTACGCGATCGCAAAAGTCGCAGCATACCGCGGTGCAGATGTAACCCTGGTAACAGGACCGACTGAGATTGAGCCGCCGATGTTTGTCAACGTTGTGAAGATCACAAGTGCAAAAGATATGTTCGATGCAGTGACATCCCGCAGCGATGAGATGGATGTGATCATCAAGTCTGCCGCTGTTGCTGATTATCGTCCGAAGTTTGTTGGAACAGAAAAAACAAAGAAGAAAGATGGCGACATGGCGATCGAACTTGAGAGAACCGATGATATTTTAAAATATCTGGGAGAACATAAAAAAGAGGGCCAGTTCCTCTGCGGTTTCTCCATGGAGACACAGAACATGCTGGAGAACTCCAGAGCGAAACTTGCGAAGAAGAATCTGGACATGATCGTTGCCAACAATCTGAAGGTGGCAGGAGCCGGATTTGGCACAGACACCAACGTGGTAACATTTATTAAAAAAGACAAAGAAGTAGAGTTAGATATTATGTCTAAGGAAGAAGTTGCGGTTCATATTTTAGATGAGATTTTTGGCTGCAATTAAAATATATTACAATTTGGAGGTTTACCTTGGGTAACTTAAACGAAGAAATCAAAAAACGACGTACCTTTGCGATCATTTCGCACCCGGATGCCGGTAAAACTACATTAACAGAGAAATTCCTTCTTTACGGCGGCGCGATCAACCTCGCAGGTACTGTAAAGGGACGTAAGAACACAAAACATGCAGTATCTGACTGGATGGAGATTGAGAAAGAGAGAGGTATCTCTGTAACATCTTCCGTATTGCAGTTCAATTTCAACGGTTACTGCATCAACCTTCTGGATACACCTGGTCACCAGGACTTCTCCGAGGATACTTACCGTACACTGATGGCAGCGGATTCCGCGGTAATGGTCATCGACGGTTCCAAGGGTGTAGAGCCGCAGACGATCAAGCTGTTCAAAGTTTGCGTGATGCGTCATATCCCGATCTTCACATTCATCAACAAGATGGACCGTGAGGCGCGCGATCCATTCGAGCTTCTGAGCGAGATCGAGGAAGTTCTCGGAATCCACACCTGTCCGATCAACTGGCCGATCGGCTGTGGTAAGAGCTTTAAGGGCGTTTATGACAGACAGACAAAGAAGATCACAACATTTACAGCTGCAATGAGCGGTCAGAAGGAAGTTGCAAGCCAGACTTTCGATGTAGAGGGAACAGACGTAGAGGCTGTGATCGGTGCAGATTACCACAATCAGCTTCTTGAAGATATTGAACTTTTAGATGGTGCCAGCGATGAATTTGATCAGGAATTAGTTGACCACGGTCAGTTATCTCCGGTATTCTTCGGTTCCGCGCTCACAAACTTCGGTGTTGAGACATTCCTGGAGCACTTCTTAAATATGACAAGTTCTCCGCTGTCCAGAAAGACAAACGATGGCGAGAAGAATCCGTTTGACGAGGATTTCTCCGCATTCGTATTTAAGATTCAGGCGAATATGAACAAAGCGCATCGTGACCGTATCGCGTTCATGCGTATCTGCTCCGGTAAATTCGAGGCAGGTATGGAAGTCAATCATGTGCAGGGTGGTAAGAAGCTGCGTCTGACACAGCCGCAGCAGCTGATGGCTGAGTCCAGAAAGATCATCGAAGAAGCCTATGCAGGTGATATCATCGGTGTATTCGATCCGGGCATTTTCTCCATCGGAGACACACTCCGTACTTCCAATGATAAATTCCAGTTTGAAGGTATCCCGACATTCGCTCCGGAGCATTTTGCGAGAGTGCGCCAGATGGATACCATGAAACGTAAGCAGTTCCTCAAAGGTGTTCACCAGATCGCTCAGGAAGGTGCGATCCAGATCTTCCAGGAGTTCAACTCCGGTATGGAGGAGATTATCGTTGGTGTAGTAGGCGTTCTTCAGTTTGAAGTTCTTCTGTACCGTCTGAAAAATGAATACAACGTAGAGGTAAAACTGGAGCAGCTTCCGTATGAGTACATCCGTTGGGTTGAAAATCCGACTGAGATCGATGTGGCAAGAATCCAGGGTACATCCGATATGAAACGTATCTGCGACCTGAAAGGAAATCCGCTGCTTCTGTTCATCAACAGCTGGAGCATCGGTATGGTTGAGGATCGTAACCCGAACCTTCGTCTTAGTGAGTTCGGACGCAACTAATAGGTATAGCAGGATAGAAATAATAGAATTATGAAAGGAAGGCAAGAATTATGAGCAAGATGGATCAAGTACGTGCAGCAATGGTAGAGGCGATGAAGGCGAAAAATAAAGAGAGAAAAGATTCTTTGTCTATGCTGTTATCTGCGCTGAAAAATGCGGAGATTGATAAACGCGCTCCGTTGACGGAAGACGAAGAGAATGCGATCGTGAAGAAAGAATTAAAGCAGACAAAGGAAACCATGGACACGGCTCCGGCAGACCGTACAGACATTATCGAAGAAGCGAAAAAGAGAATGGCTGTATACCAGGAATTTGCGCCGGCAGATCTGACTCCGGAACAGATCATGGAAGTGATCAAAGGCGTATTTGCACAGCTTGAGATTGAAACACCGACAGCGAAAGACAAAGGCAAGATCATGAAAGTATTGATGCCGCTTGTAAAGGGAAAAGCAGACGGTAAAGTTGTAAATGAAATTCTTGCATCCATGATGAAATAACAGGGGGGAATCTATATGTACAGAGAACAGATTGAACAGTACATTGACGCGCACAAAGAAGAAATGTTAGCAGACATTATCGAGCTTTGTAAGATTGACAGTGCAAAGGGTCCGTACGAAGAGGGAAAACCGTTTGGTGAGGGTCCGTTCCAGGCACTTGCAAAAGGTCTTGAGATCGGTGAGAAACATGGTTTTGCGATTACAAACTACGACAACTATGTTGGTACCATTGATTTAAATGACAAAGAGAAACAGCTGGATATCCTTGCACATCTGGATATCGTTCCGGGCGGCGAAGGCTGGACAGTGACAACTCCGTTTGAGCCGGTAATCAAAGACGGTAAGATCTACGGTCGTGGCACATCCGACGATAAGGGCCCGGCTATGACAGCCCTTTATGCTATGAAAGCAATCAAAGAGCTTGGAATCCCGGTAAAGAAAAATGTCCGCCTGATCCTTGGTACAGATGAAGAGTGCGGAAGCTCTGACATTCGTTACTACTATAAAAAAGAGGAAGAGGCTCCGATGTCCTTCTCTCCGGACGCAGAGTTCCCGGTAATCAACCTTGAGAAGGGAAGCATTCACGGTGAATTCAATGCTCAGTTTGAAAAGTGTGAAGCACTTCCGAAGATGGTGGCATTCAAGAGCGGTGTGAAATCCAACGTTGTTCCTCCGAAGGCATATGCATTATTTGACGGTCTTGACGGTTCTGAGACAGAGGCATTTGCAAAACAGTTCGAAGCTGAGCTTGGCGTGACATTTGATGTGACTTCTGAAAACGGTTTCCTGAAGTTAGAAGCAGTTGGCGAAAGCGCACACGCTTCCACTCCGGAAAAAGGAACAAACGCGCTGACAGCACTTCTGGCACTGATCGAGAAAATGAATCTTGCTGACTGCGGTCAGATGCAGATCGTAAAAGCGTTAAATAAGATGATGCCGCATGGTGACAACCATGGTGCAAACCTTGGTGTAAACCACGAAGATGAGATTTCCGGTAAATTAACTCTTGCATTTACCATGCTGGATGTGACAGAGACAGAATTAAAGGGCGATTTCGACAGCCGCTGCCCGATCTGTGCAAACGAAGAAAATACATTTGACGTGATCAAGAAGCAGATGATCGACAATGGTCTGAACTTCACAACAGAGAAGATGAGCCCGTCCCACTATGTAGACGGCAATTCTCCGTTCGTACAGACACTTCTCAAGTGCTATGAGCAGTACACAGGCAGAAAGGGCGAGTGCATCGCGATCGGCGGCGGTACTTATGTACACCACTTAAAGAATGGCGTTGCTTTTGGTCCGTCCATGCCGGAGACAGAGACAGGCATCCACGGTCCGGATGAGTTCGCAGTGATCGATGAGCTGGTTGTAGCTGCGAAGATCTTTGCGCAGGTAATTGTGGATCTGTGCTGTTAAGCAAATATACAAAAGCAAGGTTCTGGTATATACCCAGAATCTCGGATATATTATTTTAACAAACAGGTACAAAAAATGGATGTTTCCCTGTAATCAGCAGGGGAGCATCCATTTTGTTTTTATTACAAATGAAGATGCCGTATTTTATAGTTCTGAAAAGATAACAGGTCCTTTTACACAGTGATACTGAATGTATTTTTGCACGAAAGTACGATGCGTAAGAAGCTTTGCAGCAGTAATATATGATGGATGATGATATGATGGGGATTTATTACCACAGAGTATAACAAATATTTTTTAGGAATAAACGCTTTATATGAAATGTGGTACAATAGAATTATAAACATGATAAGTTATTCCTGATAAAGAGCTTCTATAAATG
Organism: Lachnoclostridium sp.; assembly: GCA_015057755.1. The sequence continues at coordinate 91,929 of SVDR01000001.1, read as the reverse complement.
CGTTGGAAGGGAGATGAAGAGTTTGAAAAAGGACAATCGCTGGTTCGGCTATTTTTCCTGCATAGCTATACTGCTTCTGGTTGCTTATTTTATGGATGAGTTTGACGACTTGACTGCAAATACCGTTATACAGGCAGCGATGCGCGGACTCCGAGGCGTGATCCATATCTCACTGCTTATGGGCTGGTGTATATCTTTATATCGAAGAATCATGAATGGGCAGGTGCGCCGCAGTCTTATTGCTGTTGCCGCGTTGATGATTTTTTGGCTGACAGCTAAGGTTATCAAATACGAATTCATTGCAGACCGTACATTCTGGCTGGGACGGTATATCTGGTACAGCTATTATATTCCCATGATCCTGATTCCGCTTTTGGGAATATTTATCATTGATCATATGGGAAAACCCGAGGGATATCGGAACCCAAGGTGGATGTATGCGCTTTATATCCCCGCGTTTACGATTTTAATCGGTATTTTTACAAACGATCTGCATCAGCTGGCTTTCTCCTTCCCTGAGGGGATCCAATTGTTTGATTATACATATGGATATGGACCGGTCTATTTTGCTGCCATGGCATGGTTTGTGCTGGGCGGTATCTACGTAGTCGTTATGTTGCTGAAGAAAAGTCGTGTGCCCGGAAGAAAAAGAATACAGAAGCTGCCAGCCATGATCATGGGCGGTGCTGTGATTTTCTGGACGCTTTACTGTCTCGGTATTTTCCGAGGATGTGATCTGACTGTAGTGGATTGTCTGATTATTTCGCTTCTTCTTGAGAGCGCCATTCAGAGCGGTCTGGTTGCTTCCAATACGAATTACCATAAAATATTCAATGCTTCTACTGTTGCAGCACAGATTGTGGATCAGAATTATCAACCTTGTTTTGTTTCCTCTGCTGCGACACCGCTTACATCGGCTGAAATAAAGCAAGCCGGCGAACAGCCGGTAAAGAATGGCAACTCAATTCTGCATGCAAAGCCTATAAAAGCGGGGTATGTGTTGTGGCAGGATGATATCACAGAGATGAATGAACTGATGAACCGTCTTCAAGATGCGCAGAAGAAGCTTGACAGAAAGAACGAACTGCTGCGGGCGGAATTGAAGTTGAAAGAACAACAGGCACAGATAGAAGAAAAAAGCCATCTATACGATCGGATCACAGAAGAAGTTGCACCACAGATTGAGAAACTTGAGGCTCTGCTTGAACAAATCTCTGATCCTTTACCGCCACTTAATGCTATGGCACAGATGTGCGTGATCGGTTCCTATGTGAAGCGGCGGAGCAATCTGTTATTGCTTGGAGAGGAGAGTCCAATTGTTCAGGCTCGTGAGATTGAATATTGTCTCCGTGAATCTTTAGATAACTTGCAGCTTGCTTCTGTTTTTGTAATGCTGGATGCAAAATGTGAGGGGGATATCGAGCTTAAACACATAATTGCAGTTTATGATTTCTATGAGAGTCTGGTAGAAAGGCTGTTTGATCAAATTACAGCAGTGATGGTACGTATTTTCTGCAAAAATGGAACACTGAAAATGAATCTTCAGATTGGATGCATAAATAGCATTGAATCGTCCGTGATAGAAGATATCAGCTTACATATCGGCAGCTTTACCTACAATATTCAAGAGGAAGATGTCAATATTGATATAGAAATCTCCGAAGGAGGTGTATGCAAATGATAAGCTATGATGCGCTTCCCGTTCTGCTTCGCATCGCATTGATGTTTGGACTGTTTGTAGTACTGTGCGGCAGTATTCATATGTTGGTAAATGCTCTCCAAAGAAGATCCTTTTATTTCACGATACCGATCCTTTTATGCGTGGTACTCAGTGCAGGTATGATGATTTTGTATGCTGCCGATGTGCGCAGTGAAAAGAAAGCACTTGCTCCTGCTGGTGTCAGTCGCTGGTTCTGTGAAAAACCTGTTATCTATGTGATCATTGTTTTGGCTGTGATGGCAGTTTTTCTCGCATACTTATTTCTCTGTGAAATACGTTTTCGCAAGACAACGCTTACCAGGACTGCCATCAAAGAAAGCATTGATCATCTTCCGACCGGACTTTGCTTTTATACCGGAAACGGCAGAGTGATGCTGGTTAACCATCGTATGAATCAGCTTTGTCATGACACATTGGGATATGATCTGCAAAACGCGGCACAGATGTGGGATGATCTTTGCGATGGAAATACCCGGCCGGATATTGTCCGGGTGTCAATGGGGACCCAGCCAAGCTTTCGTCTGCCCGATGGTACAGTTTGGAGCTTTTCGAAGACAGACTTGGAAGATGTATTTCAGCTCACTGCGGTTGATACTACAAAACTTCACGGACTAGCTGAAGAATTGGAGCAAAAAAATATTGCACTCGAGGCATTGTATCAAAGACTCAAGCAATATGAGGAAAATGTTGAGGAACTGACACGTGACAAAGAACGCCTGGAAACCAAGATCGGCATTCACAGCGAACTGGGACAGACGCTTTGGGCTGCCCGAAGCTATCTGCGAGACAGTAAAGAAGAAACAGCAATTCCTATTGATGCATGGAAACGCAGTATTGCATTGCTTCGACAGAATACTGTGGAAAAAAACGATCCGTTTACTCTGCAAATACTGATTCAAACAGCAAATGCATTCGGCATTACGGTAGATGTCGACGGACAAATGCCCGAACAGAAAGAAGCTGAGAAGCTGTTCCTCGAAGCGGCCACGGAGGCGTTGACGAATGCGGTACGCCATGCAGATGCCCGAACGCTGTATATCCGTTTTTTTGAAACCAATACCGATTATCTCGTCTGCTTCCAAAACGACGGCAAGCTTCCTGAAAACAAGATTACAGAGGGAGGCGGTTTAAGTTCTCTCAGACGCAAGATCGAAACTGCAGGCGGCTCCATGCAGATTTCTTGTCATCCGGAATATATCGTTACCGTTGCTATACATAAAACAGGGGGTGAAAGTATATGACACGTGTTCTGATCGTGGAAGACGCTCCGATGGATCGACAGCTTCTGGAGCTATATGTCAAACAATGTGGTCAATATGAGTTGATTCCCTCTGTAGAAAGTGCGGCATTTGTAGAGTTTTGCTGCCGGACAACCCAGGTAGATCTGATCCTGATGGATGTTTGTACTTCATTGTATGCCAATGGAATAGATGCTGCGGAAAAAATCAAGCGCAGTTTTCCTCATATCAAGATCATCATTATCACCGGTCAGCCGGAATGCAGTTTCATCGACCGTGCCCGAAAGGCCGGTGTGGACAGTTTCTGGTATAAAACCGAAAGTGCGGAAAGAATCCTCGAGGTTATGGCCCGAACCATGGCGGGTGAAAGTATCTATCCGGATTCGACACCGCCTCTGCAGTTTGGGTACATCACCAGTGATGCATTGACCGGTCGCGAGCTGGAGGTTCTGCGTGAGGTGGTTGCCGGTGAGAGCGATGCGGCGATTGCGGAAAAATTGCACATGTCCCTGCGCACGGTAAAAGGTCATGTCCAGTCCATGCGGGACAAGACTGGATTCCGAAACCGCACGGAGCTGGCTGTACGTGCCAGAGATTGTGGATTGATCATTATCGATAAAAAAATGGAATAACCTGCGATAAAGAAAAACGCATTGTCAATTTGACGGTGCGTTTTTTTGATTTATAGGAAAGACCTTGCTGCGTTAATGTGTGAAAAATGTAAATATGCCTTTCCTATAAATCAAAAAGGCCCGAATTGGGCCAATATGCGCAGCTCGCGGAACGGAAATTGCTGCTTTGCAGCCGCTCGCGCGCGGAGAATGTGCCAAGGCACATTCTATGTTCTTATGCACGAAAGTACGATGTGCATGCTATATCATATTGGTAAAATTATAAAATAAAAAAATGAAACAGGATTTTTCGGGAAGGAGGAGTATGTGTGAAGAAGGTTCTTGTCAGTATCAGAAACGGACTTCTGTCCGAAGCCATTGTCAGGTCGTTAAGAGATTGCGGAGAGTTTTTGCCTTATCCGCTTTCTTCGGAAACTTGCACCAATATCACAGAACAATGTAAAGCAGTGGATGCGGATATTGTATTAATGGAGGTCTCTTATCTTCCGGGTGCAACGGTGGAAGTAAGATTAAAAGAGATCAGGCAGATTCGGAACAGTAACCCCGGGTGTAAGATTGCGGTTCTTTGTGATGAAAACGCCACACCGGAACTTGCTTATAAAGTCACACAGTTGAAAAGAGACCACCTGATCGACAGCTTTTTCTATACCTCCGTCACGGCAAATTACCTGATGTCGACGTTGGCATCGTTGTAAGAAAACCATTTAAAATATCTCATGAAAAGGAGTAAGTCATATGTTTTCAAAGCTTACTGATTTACAGATGTTTATAGAAATCATAGAAAAAGAGTACGGAAACCAGGATGCGTACAGATATCTGGTTGATGATTTAATCGTAAATAAGACATTTAAAGAATTAGCAAATGACGTGAAAGCCATTGCTTCGTGGATGGTAAAGAAGAACTATTATGGGAGGCATATCGCTGTCATTGGATCGACAAGTTATCAATGGATCACCACCTTTTTGGGTATCGCATGCAGTGCGAATGTAGTGGTTCCCGTCGATAAGATGCTCTCTGAACGAGAGATGATGAATATTCTGAAAATGGGCGATGTGGATATGGTATTTGTATCTGAAGAATTTGAGGATCTGATACAAACCATGGAACAGAATGGAAATCAGAATATTAAGGCAATCCGTTTTGCCGGTGAAGATTTTCAGGAAATTCTTCGTACGGCATCTGTTCCCCTTCCTAAAATCGATCCGGAAGCACTTACAGAAATATTGTTCACTTCCGGCACAACAGGCATCAGCAAGGGTGTTATGATCAGTCAGAAGAATATCGCAGCAAATCTGACGGAATATTACAGAATGAATATCCTTGAAAATATACATTGTGAGCCTGTTGCAATGTCTGTTTTGCCGATTCATCACACTTACGAGCTTACAATCGGTCATCTTGGCATGCTGTATCGGGGAATTACCATCTGCATAAACGACCGTCTGGAAAATATTGTTTTGAACCTTAATCGATTCAGACCTGCGATCATTCTGGTTGTTCCTGCCATTGCGGAAGCTTTTTATAAAAAGATCATGGACGGTATTTCATCGGGAAAAAACAAGTGTAAGATTGCTGCTGCAAAGAAAGTAAACCACATCCTGAACGTTTTTAAGATTGATATCCGACGAAAGTTATATAAAAGCCTGCTTGACAAATTCGGAGAGAATCTGACAACGATCGTTGTGGGAGGCGCGGCTCTCCGTCTTGAAGTAGCACAAGCTTTTGAAGAATTTGGCGTGAATATGTATCAGGGCTACGGTCTCACGGAATGTGCACCGCTGGTGGCTACGAATTATCCCAGGAAGAACAGGCTCGGCTCTGTGGGACAGCCGATTGCCTGTATGGACACAAAAATCGAGCAAGGAGAAATTCTTGTAAAGGGAGATTGTGTCATGTTGGGATATTACAAGAATCCCGAAGCCACAGCAGAAGCAATCACTAAGGAAGGATGGTTTCGCACAGGAGATCTGGGATATCTGGACGATGATGGGTATCTTTATATTACAGGACGCAGTAAGAATCTGATTATTCTTGCGAATGGTAAAAATATATACCCGGAAGAACTGGAAGCACATCTGATGAAGATTGAGGGCGTGAAAGATGTCATGGTATATGAGCGAAACGGCAGGATCTGCGCGGCCTTCCATCCGACGGATATCAATGACACCGTTGTGATCAATCAAATAAAAACGAGCCTGAATGCAGTCAATGCAAGTCTCCCCGCGTATAAAAAGATTGTAGCATTTGATTTCATTGCAAGAGAGTTTCCCAAAACAACCACACTCAAAATCAAGCGTAAGGAAGCGCTGCAGATGATCGACGAGATCATCCAAAAGAACGCGGCAGAGCATGTTCCGCCAACTACAGCTATGCAGAAAAAAATTATTGCTGCTTTCGAGGAGGTGCTTGGCTGTACATGGATCGGAATTCAAGATGATTTCTTTGATATGGGCGGCGATAGCCTGGCGGCAGTTGAAGCTGCACTGATTCTGGATATACAGGCTCAGGATATTTATGCGAATCCAACTGCAGAACTGCTGGAAAAATACCTTGCGTCGAACAAGGAAACAGAGATTACAGAAAATGACAGCATTGATGTAAATGAGCTGATTCGGCAGAATTCCAATCTTGATTCTGACGTTAAACCAAAATGCGTTCTTCTTACAGGTGCCACCGGCTTTTTGGGAGCTCATATTTTGCGGGAATTGACAGGGGAAAATATAACCATTGTCTGCCTTGTGAGAGATTATCTCAAGCTGAAGCGTGTTCTCAAATACTATTTTCCAAAAGAAAAGAACAGCTTTACTTATGTAACGGTGGAAGGAGATATTGAAAAGTCAAGGTTCGGACTTTCTGATGAAGTGTATGCAAAACTGATAAGCGAAGTTGACATGGTGATACATACCGCTGCAAATGTAAGTCATGCAGGGCATTATGAGGATTTTGAACGGACGAATGTGATCGGAACACAGAACGTGATTCAGTTTTGCAAGGAAGCAGATGCGATTCTGCAGCACACCTCCACTGCCAGTGTAAGCGGAGCCGGAACGGTTGAGCAAACATGCCAGGATGCAGAATTCGATGAATTCCGTCTGAACATAGGCCAGAAATATGCGCAGAACGTATATATTCATTCCAAGTATAAAGCGGAAGAACTGGTCTTACTGGCCAGAAGTGAAGGGCTGAAGGCAAATATTTTCCGTATCGGCAATCTCACATGGCGAATGGAAGATGGCAGATTCCAGATAAACTCCGAGAATAACGGTTTTGTAAAACGGTGCAGAGGGCTTTTCAAAGTGGGATTATACGGAGAAAAACTTGCAGGTTATCCGATTGATTTTACTCCGGTGGATGAATGTGCAGACGCATACGTTAAGCTGTGTTTTCATAATAAAGTGAATAATATCTATCATTTGTATCATCCTCAGACATACACCATTGAAGCATTAAGCCGAAAGTTTTTGTGCCGGTTTAAGAAAACAACACAGCCTGATTTTGAAAAAGCATTGAAAAAATGGAAAGACGACACGGATGCTGCAGTGTTGGCATTCTATAATTCGGCAGCATCCATGTCAAAACATGTTCCTATAAGCAGCGAATTCACGATAAATGAACTTGGAAAACTGGGATTCCGGTGGTCGAAGATCGGCTTCCGTTATTTACAGTATTTGAAAAAGATTCAGTAAGATTTCACATTGATCGTACGAAAAAAAATTCAAGGAGAGATAATGATGAAAATGAAATTAAGGTTCAAGCGAATGCTATGCCTGCTGCTCAGTGTCGTTATGGTGCTGCAGCAGCTGCCGATGCCTGCATTTGCAGCTGTTGCCACTGAAGGCTCTTGCGGCAGTGGACTCAGCTGGAAAATCTCCGGCGACGTCCTCTACATTGAGGGCGAAGGCGAAATGTACGATTTTCTTGGTCCATATGAATTGGACGAAAATGGGAATGATCTTCCCAACCACGTTCCGTGGGGCGATCATCATCTATCAAAGATAGTTGTCGGCGAGGGTGTTACCTACATTGGAAATAATGCATTCTATGAAATGTATGATGTAGTTGAAGTCGAGCTGCCCTCCACTCTGAAAGGAATCGGCTACTATGCCTTTTCCTATATGGAAAAGCTTGAGATCGTGAATCTTCCCGAGGGACTTGAAACCATGGGGCACAGCGCATTCTCGGTATGTCTTTCTCTCGATAACCTTACCATCCCCTCTACGCTAAAGGTGATTCCGGAAAGTGCTTTCTGGTCATGTAAGAGCCTTACTAATCTTACGATTTCCTACGGCGTTGAAGAAATCGGAGAGGGCGCATTCGATAGCTGCAGCGGCTTGGATGCCGAAAGCGATGGCGGCAATGACCTGTCCACCAAGTTTGAAGGTAAGGGACTCAAGTGCGTAGAAATTCCCGGCTCAGTTAAAAAGATTGGATATGGTGCTTTTGCCGCTTGCACGATGCTTCACGAGGTGATTCTTCACGAGGGCATCGAGCGTATCGAAGGCGGTGCTTTCAATATGTGTGACCGACTCTACGATATAACTCTGCCATCCACTATCAAAACCATGGGTGAAAATGTGTTTTCGCATCTGGGCGGCTACGTGGATTATGAACTGGAGTCAATGGGCATCCCGGTAACCAAGCAGCAGAACGTTTATGTCCTGAGCCGTGAACTCAGCCTGAGTGCCACGGAGGAATATGAAACGGATGGGGCATGGTTCGACAATACACGGCCTTTTGCAAGGTTCCACATCTATGAGGATTCTGTGATTGCGGGAGAAATTGAAGAGTACAATGCAGAAGTTGATTTGCGCAACGAAGAATACGGGTATGAATATCTGAAAAAGATAAGATATTCCTACATTCCCGACTGCGAACACGAGCTTGGTGCGTTTGTATCCGATAACGAAAACACTCACACCCGTACCTGTGTGGATGAAAGTTGCACCGCATCCCAGACTGCGCCGCATACGCTGACGGTGGATTTTTCAACAATCAGAGGCGGAACGTCCTGTGACGAGGATACAGTATATCAGATGTACTGCACAGCCTGCGATTATGTGGGTGAAGTTGTAGTAAAACCTGCTTCTGGCCATGATGTAGACTACTATTCTTATTCCGATGAAGAGTTCCACATAGGCTACTGTGATAACTGCTGGGAAGAAGTTTATGAAAATCACGAATGGGAATACGAGGTGGATGTTAATGCCACAGGACCTTACGAAGTGGAGGCATATTGCATCATTTGTGACGGAACAGCAACAATCACAGTTCTTCCTCTCGAAGCAACGATTGTTTCTATAAAGACTCAGGACGAAAACGGCGATAAGGCTCCGTTGCCTGAGGAATTATATTCTGTACACTGGGAAGACGGCGAGGGCAATATTCTCGGCGAAGGCTCATTCTATAACCATATAGAAGCCTGGATTGTATCAGAGGAAAGACCTGTGTATGCAGTTATCTCCTTCCGTGATGAAGTGCGTCAGGCTTACAGCGTAAGCGAAGCAATTTGCCACAAGGTTACAGAATTGGGCGAACAGACAGAATATGTGCTTACACTGAGAGATAGGCTGACTGTGAAAGGTCGCCTTATGGTGGATGGCTACACATATCCGCCTGTCGATTCTCTTGAACTGACGATCACAACGGAACTGGCAGGAAAAGAAACGACAGTGGAAGTAACTCCCGACAGTAACGGCTATTTCACAGCACAGATTCGCCGTACTCCTGCCCGGCTTGTATACTCCTCATTCCCGTACGAGAGCATCGTCATTGAGAATGTCCAGATGCTTGCTCCGGATGCTGACGGCGCCATTGATGTGGGCACGCTCACGCTGGAAAATCAAATGCAGTGGTATTACCGGTTTGCGCTGGACGATGCTGAGCAGACTCCGGCACAGAGCCTGGTAAATGACGGAACGCCGGTCACGGTGATCAATAACGAAACCGGCGCGGAATATAACGGCGCAAAGCTTGGATATGAACCGGCCAAATCGGGCGATCCTGCCTATCTGACTGTCGAATTGGGCATGGATATGGATGAATATTTCGATATCGGCGACAGCGTTACAATTAACTGTGCCCGTACAGATGAGATTATATTTGAACCGTTGACTTTCGATATTGCAAACATAACCGATAACAATATCCATGAAGTTACAGTGTACACAATGCCGAAGCTTGAAATCAGCCTCGACAAGGATGGCTATATCTTCATCTTCGACAGTGATAATAATATCATTTTTGACGGCTATCAGAAGGCATACACAGAATATCTGCCGTTTGGTGAATACACCTATGTGATTGTCGAGCAGAACTACAGACTGCGTGACATTGAGGCTCCTGATGCCCTCGAAAAGCTGGGTGTTCCGGAGGAAAATTACCTGAGGGGCACTGTCGACCTGCTGGAAGACAAGACATTCGAGTTCGAGCTTCCGCAGTTCTACTATGGCGGCAGAATGGCAATGTCGGTGTCCTTTGATACAGATATGCAGAGCGACAACCTTGTTCCGATGTATCTCAACTTCAACCATGTTTTCAATGAGGCCTACGAAAACGGCGAAACCATCAAGTTTACCCTTTACTCCGGCGGCTCGGCATACGGTCTTCCATTCGGAGCAATCGGCGGTAATTATGTATTCAGCTCGGATGTGGATGTTCTCAGTGAAAGGGTTATTGAAGGTTCAGGTAATACGCCTCATAAGCTTGAGGTAACGGTTGACGAGCCAAGAGGCACACTGTCGTTCTTCATAAAGCCGTTGGGCAGTACACTCACTATCCGCGCCGAATCAACCACGGGAGATACCGACTATATGACAGTATATGTTCCGGCACTCGATGAATCGAGTGTAAAAATAGTAGACCCTTCCGGCAAGACAACAGATGATGACAGTTTTATAACTCTGTATACAAAGCTTTCAAATGATTATGCGCCTTACATAGGCCACCTTTATGTCAACGGTGAGATTGAGTGCGAAAAGCAGTTGAATATCGTTGGCGAGGGCAGAAATTACCTTGCATATCAGCTTGAAAAATATAACGATGGACTGAGCAATCATCGACTTTATGTGGAAATCACAAATAAAGATGGCGAGCTTGTCTGGACTTCCAATGAGTATACGGTAACTCTGGTGGACAACTGGTTTAACTCCAACGAACCTGCGGAACTCATCGTCCGCACAAAGTGGCTTGCCGGCGATTATGGCATGAATCTCTTTGACAGAATCAACCTGCAGAATAATCCGGGTACAGGTCACAGATTTTATGTCAATACGAAAAGTGTCAATGTCGACGGCACACTGAATGTCGAGACAGTCTTTGACTATTCGCTGAGAATGACGAACGATACTTCAATCATAAACGATACTGTTATGATGAAGGTGTTCTGCGGCGAAACATACAAGACTCCGACAATCCACGATGTAAAGCTTCTTTATAATAAGGAAACAAAGAGATACGAAGGTACATTGACTCTTGAAGCAGGCGAATATACCGTCTATGACCTTCCTTACGGCTATTCCTTTGACTACAGCCTCGGCAAGACGAGCGGCGGCTCGGACGGCACAGGCGGCTTGGGCGGAGGATACTCCTTCTCGATGGAACAGTTTACCGAAGAAGTGGAAGAGCAGGCTTCAACATATATTCTGGCCCAGGAAGGCGAGCCGTACGAATATTATGATCCCGATGACGTGGAATTTGCCATCGGCAATATGGAAGGCCTGACAGAGCAAGAAAAGCAGATGATGCGCACACTTCTGTCTATCAGCAATGACTTCTATAATCTGCAGAATGATGCAAGCCTGAACAGTATCGCTCAGGCTGAAGAAATGCTAGGCGGCAATACCGTGTCCGATACACCAAGTCAGGGCATTCAGGACATTCTGGACGGTTTGGGTGGCAGCATCGAAGGAAATGCAACCGAGCTTAGCACAGACCAGCTTTCCGACCTGGAATACACCGAAGTCGATACCTCGAAAATCGGTGACGATCTGGATATGGTGCTCGACAGCTTCTATATGAAGACCGATGTTGAAAGCCTCAAGACCACGGTTGTCGACCCGAACTACGGCGTCGAGTTTACTGTAGATCACAATGCCATCGTATCGGGTGGTGACTCGGGCACCTCATTTGCTGCGGCGATCAAGGTGGTTGCAAAAAGCTTCTTTGACGGCGCGCTCAATGGCGTCGACCTTGTGCTCGATGCAACTGCAAAGGTCCGAAAATACCTGGACAACGAGCTTATGAAAAAGCTCGGTCAGGAAATGGATATTGAAAACCTTGAAGAAGGCATTGCGGCGTGGAAGCAGTCTCTGGCCGAGATCGAAGCGAGAGTTCACAATATCGAATGGGGCGACAATTACGAAAAGAGTATCTTTGAAGCCCAGAGAAAGACCCTTGACGATATTCTCGAAAGCAGACAGACAAGAGATACCATTGCAAGTCTGGAGCAGACACTCAAAGAACTTCGTTCTGATCTTGCAAACACAAAGCTCAATATTGAAAACTGCCAGAGAGTTGCAGGCAGCAAGTTCCGCAAATATCAGAGAGTGCTCAATGCCCTCGATTCCAAGTGGGCAAAGGGTATCTTTATAGGACTTGATATCTACGGCCTTGTGGATACAGTTATGGAGGCAGTAGAGGCCTTTGACAAGTGTATCGAGAATAACGAGCGCATTGAACGCACAGAGCGTCAGGCAGACCGCATGAAGAATGCTTTGACTACAGCCTGTCCAAGCAATACTGACAATTATCTGGGGCAGTGGAATGAATGCAGTGAAGTTCACGCCGAACTTTCAGATGCGCTCGGTTCTGCACGCAAATGGAACGAAAATTACCTTTATGTAAAATACGGTCAGGTCGTAAGTGAGCTTACATCGATTGCGGCAGGTCTTGTCCTTAAGGGACCGCAGGGCATTATGGTCAGTCTCGGTCTCGAAGTTATTGGCGGCGGTTCTGAATGGTTTGTCCTTGAAAAGTTCAATGATGCCCTTGAAGAAGCCGTTGAAAAGATACCAAAGGTAGAAGAAGAGTGTCTCTCGGCTTCTCAGGATCCGAACATCGCTGAGGAGGATTGCAGTAGTGAACCTCCTGGCGGCGAACCTGGCGGCAGTGGCAGCGGCGGCAGTGGCAGCGGCCTCCCAGGCGGTAGCGGTTCATCGGGTGCTGATGAAGAGCCAAAGTATCCGGTTAAATCAAGGGTTCTTATTGACCCTGCAGGTTATGTATACGAAGCCGTAGCTTCCAACCGCATTGAAGGCGCAACAGCTAAGATTTACTATGAAAATAACGGCGCTGAAGTCTACTGGGATGATGCAGAGCTTTATGGCGAAATCAATCCGCAGATTACAGATATTGACGGCCGTTTCGCGTGGATGACCCCCATCGGAAACTGGCGAGTAAAGGTTGAAAAGGAAGGCTACGAGTCTGCAGACAGCAGTAATGACCCTGCAGCCGATGCAAATGGATGGCTTCCTGTTCCTCCTCCTCAGCTCGATGTAAACATCCCGATGATTTCAACTGCGGCTCCGGAAGTTCTTTCAGCAAATGCAGCGCCTGATCGGATTCGCGTGGTATTCAGCCAGTATATGGATGTGGTGCAGTTTGTAGAAAATGAGCTTGTGACAGTTACACGGAATGGTCAGCCGATTGATGTTGACATCGCATTCGAAGATGAAGAAATTAGCCCAACAAATGATTCGGTATCCTACGGCCGAATCATGAAACTGACCCGTACAGACGGCGAAGCCTTCAGCGGAGACGAAATTGAACTTACAGTCGATGGCTCTGCAGAAAACTATGCCGGAAATACACTTGGAAGTGATTATATAAATGACTCCATGACAGTGGAACAGATTGCAGGCAGTCTGATGCACTCCTATCCGAACAGATTTGTCACTGACATCGGCCAGACCGAGCAGATTGCTGTACAGGTACTTGATACCGAGGGCAAGCCTATGGCGGGTGTGACCGTTTCGACAAGGCAGAAGGTTGGCGGAACCATGTCAGTCAGCGAAACTGCTGTCAGTGATGCAAACGGAACGGCAGTATTCACTGTAAAAGGAATCAGCGCCGGTGACGATATTCTTCTCTTTGCAGCCGATAGTATCAGTGCGGAAATGAATACTCGCGTATCTCATCTTGGAAATAAGGCACCGCAAAAACCAGAAGCAAATCTCAGCGACTATGCGGTGGTCGAAGAAGGAACGGAACTTGTTCTGACGTACTCCGGAACAGAAGAAGATGTGATAATCTACTACACGACCAACAATACTTGTCCTTGCACAGAAAGTGCAGAACGCATGGTTTATGATGGTCCTATCGAAATCACAGAGGATACTTACTTCCGTATTGCAGCCTGGACAAAGGCTGGTGGTTACAGCGAACGTCTGAATCTGCATATTACGGTTGGATTTAATGTTGACGAATATACAGTAACCTTTGATTCGGATGGCGGATCTGAGGTACTGCCGCAGAACGTTATCGCAGGTCAGACTGTAACTGAGCCGGAAGATCCGGTTAAAGATGGCTTTATTTTCAAAGGCTGGACACTTGATGGTGTAGAATATGATTTCGACACAGAAGTAAATGAGGATATGACTCTTGTTGCGATATGGGAGATGCAGCAGCATGTTCATGTGTTTGATCAGAAAATCGCGAATGAGGAGTATCTCGCATCCGAAGCAACATGTACTCAAAAAGCAAAATACTACAAGTCCTGTATCTGCGGAGCTGCCGGAACAAAGACGTTCACATTCGGCGAGCTTGCAGAACATACTGCAGGAAGCGAATGGAAAAAAGATGAAACCTATCACTGGTATGTATGTACAGCAAGTAATTGTGAAGCAGAAATTGAAGGAAGCAGAGAAGAGCATATTCCGGATCGTGAAGGAGGTGCCACAGAAGAGTACGCGGTGAAGTGTGAAGTATGCGGATACGAACTGGAAGCACAGGTTGGTCATACTCATAAATATGATCAGAAAGTTGTAGACGAAGAGTATCTCGCATCCGAAGCAACATGTACACAAAAGGCAAAATACTACAAGTCTTGTATCTGTGGAGCTGCCGGAATGAAGACATTCCAATCAGGCAAATACGCAGAACATACACCAGGAACCAAGTGGAAAAAAGATGCAGATGAGCACTGGCATGTGTGTAAGGCAAGTGGCTGTGGAGCAGTGATTGCTGACAGTGTGGAAGAACATACAGATGGCGATAAGAACAACGTATGTGATATTTGTGATTATAACATGTCCAAGGATTCTGGCTCAGGAAACGGATCCGGATCAGGAAGTGGATCTGGTTCAGGATGTGGATCCGGTTCAAGCAGCGGATCTTCCGGTAAAGCAGATAAAGACGATGATGCAATGGATGGATGGGTCAAGTCAGGAAATACAACGCGTTTCTATAGGAATGGAAAATCGGTTGTGGGTTGGAAACGAACCAATGGTAACTGGTACTATTTCAGTAAAGAAAGCGGCAGCCGCGGCAACATGGTAACGGGCTGGCTGTTTGACGTGAATCAGTGGTATTATTTGGATGAGAATGGTGTGATGCAGACCGGTTGGAAGAAGATCGGTGACAAGTGGTATTATCTCAAAGAAAATGGTGCGATGAAGATCGGCTGGTTCTGGGATCCGGATTATAATGCATGGTATTATCTCAATGAGAATGGTGCAATGCATACCGGCTGGCTTTGGGATCCGAACTACAATGCATGGTATTATCTAAGTGCTCCGAGTGGAGAGATGCTTCGTAATGCAATGACTCCAGATGGATATTTGGTTGATTCTGAAGGTCAATGGGTGAAATAGTATACCAAAGATTAAGAAAGGTACTGTCAGATTCTGGCAGTACCTTTCATCTGTCTAAGGTTTTTATTGGTTTTGTATACTTGTGTGATTTTCAAATTCACTGAAAAATGCTAAAATAAAATTAATTGGAGAGGCAAAATCTATAGATAGAAAAGAGCTGATAAAATTGAATGAGACACGGATTTTAAATCAGAAACCATCGAAAGAACTGATTATCGATATGCATGTGCACATCTATCCAACAACCTTGGCTCGCCGTGCCATGGCAGTCGCAGGCAGGGAGCACGATGATCTGGAAAAGCTGCCCGTAAAAGAAAACCTCTGGAAGCGAATGGAAGAGGAAGAAATCACACTTTCTGTTGTGCAGCATGTGACATCCAAACCTGCGACACAGACAGACGTAAATCGTTTTGCTAAAGAAATTGTGCGAACTAATGTGATTTCCTTTGGAGGTCTCCATCCGGATTGTGAAAATGTGCTGGAGGAAATTGAAAAATTAAAAGATCTGAATATGGCGGGCGTGAAATTTCATCCGCCGTTTCAGCGTGTCCATCTGGACGACGAGAAATACATTCCGATGTGGCAGAGGATCAGTCATTTGGGGTTTCCGGTATTGATTCACTGTGGAAGGGCCAGAGGAGATGGCGAGTATGATTTATTTCCATCCGGCGTGGCGAAGTTTATCAAATATCTTCCGGATGTTCCTGTGGTTTTGGCGCACATGGGCGGGCGTTCCGGGAATTCGGAGGAAGAGCAGATTTTGTTTGGACTTCCGGAAAATGTCTATATTGACACGGCAATGAGTGCGGAGCGCCAGCCACAGGAGGATTTTGAGCGTTTGGCATCTGCCATGGGACCGGAGCGAGTGATCTTTGGCAGTGATTTCCCATACGGAACCCAGAAAGCGGCGATCGCGTTTGTCAGAAACAGCAAGTTTTCTGAACATGAAAAGGCGATGATGCTTGGAGGAAACGCAGTGAAGATTTTAGGAGAAAACCATCTTTTGCCAAAAATCCCGGGAAGCAGAACCATCATAGACTGCATATAATAGAGCAAGAAAATGAATACAGTGGTCGTTCTATGCGTATGTGTGAATTGAGACGAATGGAAGTTGTCAATATCTGTGACGGAAAGCGGCTGGGATTTGTCGGGGATATCGAGTTTGATGAATGTACAGGAAAACTCAAGAGTCTGATCGTTCCGGGCCCCGGATGTATTTGCGGATTTTTGGGAAGAGAAAAGGAGTTTCTGATTCCTTTTGAGGATATCTGCCAGTTTGGAGATGATATTATCTTGGTTAAGCTGGAAGAAAAAGATCATGACAAGGATAAAAAACATCATCACTGATGAAATCGAAAAACACACGATATAGTATCCGGTGTAAAAGCCTTGCCATATACATAGGTTTTATGGTAAACTTAAAAAAAGTGTTTAGGAGGAAACGCATATGAAATGTCCATACTGCAATGCGCAGGATACAAAAGTTATCGATTCCCGTCCGGCGGACGATAACAGTTCCATTCGCCGCCGTCGCCAGTGCGAACAGTGCGGAAAGCGTTTTACGACTTATGAAAAGCTGGAGACTATGCCATTGATGGTAATTAAAAAGGACAATTCCAGAGAGACTTACGATCGTTCCAAGATAGAGAAAGGCATCATTCTCTCTTGTCACAAACGCCCGGTTTCTTCTCAGATGATCAGCGAGATGATCGACCAGATTGAGAATCAGATTTTCAATATGGAAGAGAGAGAAGTTCCTGCGTCTGTGATCGGAGAACTTGTGATGAAGAAGTTAAAGGAAGTGGATGAAGTCGCATATGTACGTTTTGCCTCCGTATACCGCGAGTTCAAAGATGTGAATGCATTTATGGACGAGCTGGCAGTATTCTTGAAAAACAAGTAGGAGCAGTTTCGTATGTTAGAGACTTTTTATCCGGATAAATATGTGGACAGTGCCTACGAACTCCCATTTGAGGAGTTTTATGCAAAAGGATATCGCGGAATTATTTTTGATGTGGATAATACGCTGGTTCCGCATGGAGCACCGGCGGACGAGCGTTCCATCGAACTGTTTGAACGTTTGAGAGCCATCGGCTTTTCCACCTGTATTTTATCCAACAACAAAGAGCCGCGAGTGGCGCCATTTGCGCAAAAAGTGGAAAGTCCGTATTTGTTCAAAGGTGGAAAACCTTCCAGAAAAGGTTATAAAAAGGCCATGGTTGTGATGAAGACCGGAAAGCACAATACCCTTTTTATTGGAGATCAGCTGTTTACGGATGTCTGGGGAGCAAGACGTACCGGACTGTACAGCATTCTTGTAAAGCCGATCAATCCAAAAGAAGAGATACAAATTGTATTAAAGAGATATCTGGAAGCGGTGGTTTTATGGTTTTACCGCAGAAGGAAGAAAAGCTAGAAGAATTGTCTTATATTTTTTATAAAAAAGTGTTGAAAACAGTTCGATTATAGTATAAAATAGGATAGAATCAGCTATAATGTTCAAATTTAACTATGAGAGAAATAGCTTTTAAGGAGGAATATCACTTATGGTATCAGCAGGTGATTTTAGAAATGGCGTAACACTGGAGATCGAAGGCCAGGTAATGCAGATTATGGAATTCCAGCACGTAAAACCGGGTAAGGGTGCTGCTTTCGTTAGAACAAAACTTAAAAACGTAATCAACGGTGGTGTTGTTGAGAAAACTTTCCGTCCGACAGAGAAATTCCCGGCAGCAAGAATCGACCGTGTAGATATGCAGTTCTTATACAACGATGGCGAGTTAGACAACTTCATGGATATGAACACATTCGAGCAGATCGCTCTTGCAAAAGATGTTGTTGGCGATGCATTAAAGTTCGTTAAAGAGAACGAAGTTGTTAAGGTATGTTCCTACAACGGTAAAGTGTTCTCCGTTGAGCCGCCGTTATTCGTAGAGCTTGAGATCACAGATACAGAGCCGGGCTTCAAAGGCGATACAGCTACAGGTGCTACAAAACCGGCTATCGTTGAGACAGGCGCTCAGATCAACGTTCCGTTATTCGTTAATATCGGTGACAAAGTTAAGATCGATACACGTTCTGAAGAGTACCTCGGAAGAGCAAACTAATTTAGAAAAGCTGGACTCCCATGGCATTGCCGTGGGAGTTTTAATTTTTCGTAAACAGATTGTAAGTTATTGCAAGGATTCTGCTATTGAATCTTAATACGAATATATGCTATACTGTGCTGGCAGTGCTCGAAAGAGTGCTGTCAGCATTGTTTTTATTTTTGTTTTAAGGAGATTATTAAATGAAGAAATTATTAAGTGTAGTATTAGCAGGAGCGATGATGGCATCTCTTACAGCATGCGGCGGAGGAGCAGCAACAGCGACAACCCCGGCAGAGACAACTGTAGAAGAGACAACAAGAAAAGCACCGGAGACTCTTGGTGAGACACTTTTATTTGATTTTGAAGACCGCGTGGCAGAAAATGCAGAAGCAACAGCTCAGGAGTTAGCAGAAGGAATCATCACAAATGAGGCGATCTTATTCTCTGGCGGAGCAATGCCGGTGGAAGAAGGTTTCCTGATGGGCTTTGGCGAAGCAGAGATCAAAGGATTCGAAGAGGCTGTGATGTTCGCTCCGATGATCGGTACGATCCCGTTCGTTGGTTATGTATTTGATATGCCGGATGCAGAGAGCGCAGAGGCGCTTGTTGAGGTCCTTGAGGCAAACGCAGATCCGAGATGGAATATCTGCACAGAGGCAGAGGAAACGGTGACAGGCGTTGCGGAGGATAAAGTATTCTTCGTTATGTGCCCGAAGAGCCTTGAAGAGTAATTAAAAGATATGTTATTTTCCAGTATTTCTTTCTTATATTATTTTTTACCATGTGTGCTGATCTTGTACTTCATGGTGCCAAGAAAGTTTAAGAATGTCCTTTTATTGCTTTCCAGCCTGTTCTTTTACGGCTGGGGTGGGGTGAATTTCCTTGGACTGATGGTGATCATGCTGGCAGCAGGGTATATATGGGGCCTTCTGGTCGGGAAATACCGGGAACAGAAAATCGGTAAATGGTTATTGGGAGCAGCGTTGGGAATGAATGTCCTGACGCTGGTCTATTTTAAGTTTGCAGATGTGTTCCCGATCGGAATCAGCTTTTATACCTTCCAGATCATGAGCTATATCGTGGATGTGTATCGCGGAGAAGTTCCGTCTCAGAAAAATCCGGTGGATTTTGCAGCTTACGCCTCCATGTTCCCGCAGCTGGTAGCCGGACCGATCGTTCGATATGCAGATGTGGCAAAGCAGCTGGAATCCAGAACACACAGTTTTGATCATGTGGCACTCGGTATTCGAAGATTCGTATTTGGTCTTGCAAAAAAAGTGCTGATCGCCAATACGCTTGGCGAACTTTGCGATATCTTCCGTGCGTCCAATGATAAATCCGTACTGTTTTTCTGGATTTACGCGGCGGCGTTTACGCTTCACATTTATTTTGACTTTTCCGGATATAGCGATATGGCGGTTGGTCTGGGTAAGATGTTCGGATTTGATTTCATGGACAACTTCAACTATCCGTACATTTCAGGAAGTATTACAGAGTTCTGGAGACGCTGGCATATTTCTCTCAGCAGCTGGTTTCGGGATTATGTGTATATCCCGCTGGGAGGAAATCGTGTGCCTAAGGCGCGATGGTTTTTCAATATCTTTGTGGTATGGTCGCTGACCGGACTCTGGCATGGAGCAGCATGGAATTTCATTGCGTGGGGCCTTGGCTTTGCAGTGATCCTTGTAATTGAAAAAATGTGGCTTCTGAAATGGCTGGAGCAGTCGAAAGGATGTGTGGCTCAGTTCCTGCGCCATGCATATGTTTTGGTCATTGTAATGATCAGCTTCGTGCTGTTTAATGCAACGGATCTTTCCGAGGCAGGCACTTACATCGTTTCTATGTTTGGCGGTGGAAATATGGCACTTACATCGGCTGAGACCATATATTATATGAGAAGTTACTTGGTGATCTTTCTTTTAGCGATGGTCGGTGCAACCCCGATTCCTAAGAAATTTGTATACAGAATGCAGGGAACAAAGATTGGAAAAAGGCTCGCAGATATAGCGGAGCCGATTATTTTAGTGGTCCTGCTGCTGGTCGTAACTGCTTATCTGGTGGACGGTTCCTTCAATCCGTTCTTATATTTTAGATTCTAATCAGGAGGTCATAAAGATGAAGAGAAAATCAGTAGCTGTGACTTCCGTGATGGCGGCAGTCCTTTTTGGATTTTCTGTTTGGGCATGGACGAAGGAAGCAGATGTATTTTCAGACAGTGAAAGACGTGAATTGGCAAAACTTCCGGAGTTTTCTGTGGAAACCATGATGGACGGTTCTTTTATGGAAGACTTTGAGGCCTATACGCTGGATCAGTTTCCCCTTCGTGACCTGTTCCGAAGATTAAAAGCGAAGACTGTTTTTGGGGTGTTCGGCCAGAAGGATAACAATGATATTTATATTGCAGACGGATATGCATCCAAAATGGAATATCCGCTCAGCAAGCCGATGCTGGATCATGCTGCAGACCGGTTTCAATATCTCTATGAAACGTATCTGCAGGATGCAGAAAACATTTATTTGGCAATTGTTCCGGATAAAAACTATTTTCTTGCGGAGCAAAACGGATATTTGTCCTTCGATTATGGGGAATTGATCAGTTATATGAATGAAAAGATCGATTATATGACTCCGATCGATCTGACCGGTCAGCTGAAACTGGAGGATTATTATTTTACAGACACTCACTGGAGACAGGAGAATCTGGTGGATCTGTCAGATTATCTGCTGGAATCCATGGGCGCAGAGGCAGAGCAGGAAGAATATCAGACGATTGAACTGGAGACACCATTTTACGGAGTTTACTACGGTCAGGCAGCCCTTCCGATGGAGCCGGATACGTTGAAATATCTGACTAATGATGCGTTGGAAGACTGTGTGGTTTCCAGTTACGAAACCGGAAAACCGGTAGAAATCCCGATGTATGATATGGAAAAGGCAGAGGGCAAGGATCCGTATGAGATGTTCCTCTCCGGAACCAGACCGATCCTGACCATTGAAAATCCCCATGTGGACAATGGAGAAGAACTGATCATGTTCCGCGATTCTTTTGGAAGCAGTCTGATCCCGCTCTTGGCGAGAGGATATGAGAAGATTACGATTCTGGATATCCGCTACGTGAACAGTTCCATGCTGGGACAGTTTGTGGAATTTGGCGATCAGGATGTAGTATTCCTTTACAGTACGATGTTGTTAAATAGCAGTTTGGCGTTAAAATAAAAATTGGTAAAATTTGTCTTGACAAAAAAGTTAGTCAATGCTAATCTATATAAGTAGTTAGCCAAGACTAATTTGATGCAGATGTAGGCAGGAGGATATGATGACTTTATTAGACGCACAACTCGGTGAAGAATATATCATCAGAGACATTGTAACCGATGATGAAGAACTGGACGCGTTCCTGTTTTCTTTGGGGTGTTATAGTGGGGAGCCGATTACGGTAGTTTCCAGAAAAAAAGGCGGCTGCGTGGTTTCTATTAAAGATGGAAGATACAACATAGACAATCAGCTTGCAGAGGCGATTATAATTTAAATCATAAAATATACTGTGGTGAGAGATCACCACATATATTTTATGAATGAGTTAGCTACAACTATCTGAAGTTAGCTTGGATTAACCAAGAGATAATGAGAGGAAGCTGCATATCTATGACAGCTGGTGAGTATTACAAATATAGGGGAGGAACGAAAATGAGAATTGCTTTGACCGGAAACCCGAATAGTGGTAAGACGACGATGTACAATGCTCTCACAGGCAGAAGTGAGAAAGTTGGCAACTGGGCAGGCGTAACGGTTGACAAGAAGGAAAGTTTGATCAAGAAAAATTATTATAATGGAAATGAGGAGCTGATCGCAGTCGATCTTCCGGGTGCGTATTCCATGTCTCCGTTTACTTCCGAAGAGAGCATTACAAGCAGCTACGTGAAAAATGAGCGCCCGGATGCGATCATCAATATCGTGGACGCAACGAATTTAAGCAGAAGTCTGTTTTTTACAACTCAGCTTCTTGAACTTGGTATTCCGGTTGTTGTAGCGCTGAACAAGAGCGATATCAACACGAAAAAGGAAACAGAGATTGATGCAGACCAGCTTTCCAAACTGCTTGGCTGTCCGGTTGTGAAGACCGTTTCCACATCCAACAGCGATAAGGGTCTGGCGGAGGTTGTAAAAACAGCCGTTTCTTTAAAAGGAAAAGGCCAGAAGGCTTTATATACACAGGGAGATGTAAATCTGACCAGCAAAGAGGCAGTCAGTGCAGCAGACAGAAAACGCTTTGAGTTCGTAAATAAAGTCGTGAAAGAAGTCGAAACACGTAAGGTTCTCACAAAGGACACGACTGCTCAGGATAAGATCGATGATATCCTGACCAATAAATGGCTTGGAATTCCGATCTTTGCAGCGGTGATGTTCCTTGTATTTGATATTTCCCAGTCCACACTTGGACCATACCTTGCAGATACGTTGGTTGCCTGGATCGAGACATTCCAGGAATCTGTTGCCGGCATGGTGGAAAATACGTCTCCGTTCTTGCAATCCCTTTTAGTGGATGGTATTATCGGTGGTGTAGGAGCTGTTGTTGGTTTCTTGCCGCTTGTAATGGTAATGTACTTCTTGATCGCATTGCTGGAAGACTGTGGCTACATGGCTCGTGTATCGGTTGTTATGGACCCGATCTTCAAGAAAGTTGGTCTTTCCGGTAAATCCGTTATCCCGATGGTGATCGGTACCGGCTGCGCGATCCCGGGCGTTATGGCCTGCCGTACGATTCGTAATGAGAGAGAACGCAGAGCGACAGCGATGTTAACTCCGTTTATGCCGTGTGGTGCGAAGCTTCCGGTCATCGCATTATTCGCAGGCGCATTTTTTGAGGATGCGACATGGGTTGGTACTGTGATGTACTTTGCAGGTATCCTCTTGATCTTCTTCGGAGCACTCCTTGTAAATAAGGTGGCAGGACATAAGTCTAAAAAATCCTTCTTCATTATGGAGCTTCCGGAGTATAAACTTCCGAGCTTAAAGAGAGCGTTCTTCTCTATGTTAGAGCGCGGTAAATCTTACATTATCAAGGCCGGTACCATTATCCTTGTGTGCAACACAGCGGTGCAGATCATGCAGTCCTTCAACTTCCAGCTTCAGCTTGTGGAAGAAGGAATGGAAAGCACGTCCATTCTTGCAGGTATCTCAGGTCCGTTCTCTTACCTGCTGATCCCGATCGTAGGCTTCGCTTCCTGGCAGCTTGCAGCGGCTGCGATCACAGGTTTTATCGCGAAGGAGAATGTGGTTGGTACACTGGCAGTATGTTTTGCAATTACAAACTTCATTGATACAGAAGAGCTTGCACTGGTTGGCGGTGCAAATGAAGTAGCCGTTGCCATGGGTCTTACAAAAGCGGCTGCACTTGCTTACTTGATGTTCAACCTGTTCACACCGCCGTGTTTTGCTGCACTGGGTGCCATGAACTCTGAGATCAATGACAGAAAATGGTTCTGGGGCGGTGTAGCACTCCAGTTCGCAACCGGTTTTGTGGTGGCGTTCTTCGTATACCAGATCGGTACGCTGATCACAGCAGGTACAGTTGGAAACGGTTTCATTCCGGGTCTTATCGCTGTTGCTGCGATCATCGCCTTTGTTATCAGTCTGATCCAAAAGACTGAGAAAAAATTAACTCTTGAGTACGCAGAAAAGAAACGTAAATAAATCAAAGGAAAGGAGTTTCCGTATGGCAGATATGATCGTGATAGCAATTCTTTTAATTATTGTAGGAAGTGCAATTGTCTATATAAGAAAAGAGAAAAAGCGCGGTGTTACATGTATTGGCTGTCCGCACGCGGGAACTTGTGCGAAAAAGCGTCAGGGCGGCTGTGGAAGCCAGACTGACATGAATTAGCAAAAAACAAATACATATAAATGAATCCTTTAAAAAATGGGGGAGATTCCTATATGCCAGGGAATCTTCCTCTTTTCCTTTTATTTTGAAAAGAAGTATGATAAAATATAAAAATGAGTCAAAACAGAAAATGTATATCAGGGAGAAGTTACAATGGAACAGATGAATAAAAACGAAAATGTCATTTTATCCGATATTTATAATGCGATCAGAACTCATCAGGCTGGAAAAGGCGACGTTGAACTGAATGGCGTGATCAATGCATTTGCGCGGTCCATGCAGGAAGGCAAGCAGTGTCTGATCTTATTTAGAACAGAGATGAGAAATGGAACAGAGAGACGTGCGTTTGCCATGATGGGAGACAAGGCAGGTCATACGCTCTTCCCGCTGTTTACAGATATGACAAAGATCCTTCCGGTTCAGATGGCCATGGAAAAGCAGGGCAATAAGATGGAGATCGGTGTGATGGGATTAAAAGAGCTTTTGCTGATGCTCACATCACAGAAAATGTGTGACGGAATCATCGTGAACCCATTCATGCAGAATTTTAATGCAAAACTGGACTTCTTTGCAAACATTCTGCGTGTGAAACCGATTTCTCATATCACACTAATCCAAGCGGAGTCTGCGAATTTGCATACGGATGCGATCGTGTGCCCGACAGATGCTGTGATCAGCGGCGCCATGGCTTTAGATTCTGCGATGAAACAGGCAGGCGGAGAGGGGTACGACGCAGTTATCCAGAATGCTCTTCAAGGGGAAAAGATGGATACCGCAGATGTGACAGTTGTACAGGGGCACGATCAGATCCATGCCAAATACGTGCTGTTTGTCAATGTTCCGGAGCATTCTGCCCAGACCAATACGAAGGATCTTCTGGACAGCTACCTGAACTGCATGAATGTGGCGAAAGAACTGAACTGCAAGAGCATTACATTCCCGTGCACCAGCGCGGCGATGAAGGGACTTCCGATGGAAGCAGTGGTCGGCGCTTCTACAACAGCTGTGACTGCATGGATGGCAAAGAATCAGGACTTCCCGATCGATGTGTATTTCTGCTGTGAGACAGAGGAGCAGACAGCGATGTACCGCGCGTTCTTTAACGGACTCAGCAAGAAATAATTGTTGAAAAGAGCATGCCAAAGATGAGGCGTCAGTCTTGAATAAATGTGAAAATAATAGTATAATTATTTAAATTATGTCCGCATGGACAATGCAGTGAAAATAACAAATCAAGGGAGGAACCGATTATGGTTACATGGACAAATTTAGATAAGCTTGCTTCTTATCAGGAACTTGCAAAAGCAGAAGTTGTAAATCTTGCAGAGGTTATGACAGGCGAGAATGGTGCAGAGCGTGTGAAGAAGTACAATGTTCCAATGGGCGCAGGTCTTGTTTACAATTTTGCATCTAAAAAAGTAGATGACAATACTCTTGATCTCCTTGCAAAATTTGCAGAGGAAGCAGAGTTAGTAGACAAATTTGAAGTTCTTTACAACGGTGAGGTTGTAAATACAGGTGAGAAACGTCTCGTTCTTCATCACATGACACGCGGTCAGCTTGGCGAAGCTGTTGTTGCAGATGGTGTTGACAAGCGTACATTCTACACAGCTCAGCAGACAGCGATCGCAGAGTTTGCAAACAAAGTACATGCAGGCGAGATCACAAACGCAGCAGGCGAGATGTTCACAACAGTTGTACAGATCGGTATCGGCGGCAGCGACCTTGGTCCGCGTGCGATCTACCTTGCACTGGAAAACTGGGCAAAGAAAAACGATGCGTTCAAGATGGAAGCAAAATTCATCTCCAACGTTGACCCGGATGACGCAGCAGCAGTTCTCAACTCCATCGATGTTGCTCATTCCCTGTTCGTACTTGTTTCCAAGTCCGGTACAACACTTGAGACATTAACAAACGAGTCCTTCGTAAAAGATGCTTTAAAGAATGCAGGTCTTGACGCGTCCAAGCACATGGTAGCAGTTACAAGTGAGACATCTCCGCTTGCAAAGAGCGCAGATTACCTTGCAGCTTTCTTCATGGATGATTATATTGGCGGTCGTTATTCCTCCACATCTGCAGTTGGCGGCTGTGTATTATCTCTGGCATTCGGTCCGGAAGTATTTGCTCAGTTCCTTGACGGTGCTGCAGAAGCAGACAAGCTCGCAAAGAACAAAAACATTATGGAGAACCCGGCACTCTTAGATGCGATCATCGGCGTTCATGAGCGCAACGTGCTCGGTCACCTTTGCACAGCAGTTCTTCCGTACTCCCAGGCTCTCAGCCGTTTCCCGGCACATTTACAGCAGCTTGATATGGAGTCCAACGGCAAGTCTGTAAACCGTTTTGGTGAGCCGGTTGACTACGTAACAGGTCCGGTTATCTTCGGTGAGCCGGGTACAAACGGTCAGCACTCCTTCTACCAGCTCCTTCACCAGGGCACAGACATCATCCCGCTTCAGTTCATCGGCTTCAAGAACAGCCAGTGCGGTATGGATGTTGTGATTGAAGGCAGCACAAGCCAGCAGAAACTCGGTGCAAACGTTGTGGCTCAGATCGTGGCTTTCGCTTGCGGTAAAGATGATACAAATGCAAACAAGAAGTTTGCAGGCGGTCGTCCGTCCAGCATCATTGTTGGTGAGCAGCTGACACCGGCAGCGATGGGTGCTCTTCTTGCACACTTCGAGAACAAAGTTATGTTCCAGGGCTTCGCATGGAACCTGAACAGCTTCGACCAGGAAGGCGTACAGCTCGGTAAAGTTCTTGCAAAACGCGTTCTTGCACATGATACTGACGGTGCACTGAAAGTATACAGCGATATGTTAAATATCTAATTAAGAAATCGGATGCCGTTGCCGCGATGAAATTCGGGCAGCGGCATTTTTCACCCGGCGAACTCGGTAAAGTAATTGTAAATAAAGGAGAAATTATGGATACAGCAATGTTAATTGAAATTTTTGGTTACATCGGCTCTGCACTGGTCGTTGTTTCGATGTTAATGTCTTCCGTTGTGAAGCTGCGCGTGATCAATGTGGCCGGCAGCGTGATTTCCGGCACTTATGCACTGATCATCGGTTCCTTCCCACTGGCACTCATGAATATCTGCCTGATCATCATCAATGTGTACAACTTGTACAAATTGTTAAAGACAGAGCAGAAGTATGATCTGGTAGAGGGCACATCCGTTGATACCTTCATCGGATATTTTCTGGAGCACTACAAACAGGATATCCAGACATACTTCCCGGGCTTCGATGGGAACGTGGATATTGACCGTGCATATGTGGTTTGCTGCGAGGGAAATCCGGCCGGTGTGATTCTTGGAAAGGATCTCGGCGGTGGAGTGGTAGATGTGGCGCTGGATTATTCCACGCCGGCTTACCGTGATTGCTCTGTAGGTACGTATGTGTACTCCAGACTTCAGGCAAAAGGTGTGAAGAAACTTCAGTTCGCACAGAGTGCAGCAGAGGCTCATGTTGGTTATCTGACCAAGATGGGATTTGTGAAGGAAAATGGAGTGTTTGTGAAGAAGTTATAGTATGTGATGTGACCGGGAGGCTGTATGATACAGTTGCCCGGTCTTTTTAGACGCATTTCTTATCGTGGAGACAGGAGAAGATATAGAGGTACTTGTGACCTCTATATTTTTTGATTTCGATATGGTATACTATTACACGAATAAATTATAAAATTACACGAATGTTGTGGTTGATAGTAATCATAATTAATTCGTTACAGAAGGAGGAAACCATGGATAAATTCATATTACACTCCGAATACGCCCCCACCGGTGACCAGCCGCAGGCAATCGAAGCCCTAGTCAATGGATTCAAAGAGGGAAACCAATTCCAGACTTTACTTGGTGTTACCGGTTCCGGTAAGACCTTTACAATGGCGAATGTGATCCAGGCATTAAACAAGCCGACGCTGATCATCGCCCACAATAAAACACTGGCGGCCCAGCTCTACTCCGAATTCAAGGAGTTCTTCCCGGAGAATGCGGTGGAGTATTTTGTGTCCTACTACGACTACTACCAGCCGGAAGCTTATGTACCGTCCACAGATACTTATATCGAAAAAGACTCTGCGATCAATGACGAGATTGATAAGCTGCGCCATTCTGCGACGGCCGCGCTTTCGGAGCGAAACGATGTCATTATTGTGGCGTCCGTATCTTGTATTTACGGTCTCGGAAGCCCGATCGATTACAAGGAGATGGTAATTTCCCTGCGCCCGGGAATGGAGAAGGATCGCGATGAGGTAATCCATAAGCTGATCGACATTCAGTATACGAGAAATGAGATGGATTTTAAGCGAGGAACATTCCGCGCCAAAGGCGATGTGCTGGAGATTTTCCCGGCGTACTCGGGAAGTGAGGCGTATCGAATTGAGTTCTTTGGCGATGAGGTGGACAGGATCACGGAGATTGATGCACTGACAGGAGAGGTAAAGGCGCAGCTTGGTCACGTTGCGATTTTCCCGGCATCTCATTATGTTGTCCCGAAGGAGAAGATGATGGCGGCCACAGAAAATATTCTGGAAGAATTGAAGGAGCAGGTCACATACTTTAAGAGCAATGATAAGCTTCTGGAGGCGCAGAGAATTTCTGAGCGCACCAATTTTGATGTGGAGATGATGAGGGAAACCGGATTTTGTTCCGGTATTGAGAACTATTCGAGACATCTGACATTCGGCAAACCGGGTGAACCACCGTGTACGCTTCTGGACTATTTCCCGGATGATTTCCTGATCATTATTGATGAGTCTCATATCACACTTCCGCAGGTGCGGGGTATGTATTTTGGCGACCGCTCCAGAAAGAAAACGCTTGTGGAATACGGATTTCGTCTTCCGTCTGCGCTGGACAACCGTCCGCTGAGCTTTGACGAATTTGAGGGGCACATCAATCAGATGATGTTTGTGTCTGCGACTCCGTCTGTTTATGAGGCGGATCATGAGATGCTGCGAACGGAGCAGATCATTCGTCCGACCGGACTTTTGGACCCGGAGATCAGTGTGCGTCCGGTTGCGGGGCAGATTGATGATCTGATCGGAGAGATCAATAAGGAAGTGGCAAACCACAATAAGGTTTTGATCACGACACTTACAAAGCGAATGGCGGAAGACCTGACCGGATATATTCGCGAGGCAGGAATCCGCGTAAAATATCTGCATTCGGATATTGACACGCTTGAGCGTGCGGAGATCATCCGTGATATGCGTCTGGATGTGTTCGATGTCCTTGTCGGCATCAACCTTCTCCGAGAGGGACTGGATATTCCGGAGATTACCCTTGTGGCAATCCTCGATGCGGATAAAGAGGGATTCCTGCGTTCAGAGACCTCGCTGATCCAGACGATCGGACGTGCGGCGCGAAATGCGGACGGTCATGTCATTATGTACGCGGACTCCGTGACAGATTCCATGAAACGGGCGATTGACGAAACAAACCGTCGTCGTGAGATCCAACAAAAATATAATGAAGAGCATGGAATCACTCCGCAGACAATCAAGAAAGCAGTCCGTGATCTGATCTCTATTTCCAAGGCAGCGGAAGTCAGTGACGAGGATTTCAGAAAGGATCCGGAATCCATGGATGTGAAGGAACTTGGCAAACTGGCGAAAGAGTTGGAAAAGAAGATGCGACAGGCGGCTGCGGAGCTGAACTTCGAGGAGGCGGCAAAGCTGCGTGATCGAATGAAGGAAGTCAAGCTCATGCTTCTTGATCTGGAGAATGGTTAAGGCACAGCCTGCACTTCAGATATTTTCAATATGGGAAATGAAAAGTCAGTTGACAAGAATTCTTATCAAAGATACAATATTTAAAAATGGGCAAGAATGTGACATTCTTGCTCTTATACTGTTTACAAAATATTGTGAAGCGTGAGGATTTCCAATGAATGAAAAACTCTTGATGGAGACTGTCGCACTGGCCGGAAAGATTATGCTTGCCAGCGGTGCAGAGGTTTACCGAGTGGAAGAGACAATGAAATATATGCTTCAGAAGTCCAGCTACCCTGTTGCGGAAGCAATGGCACTGGGTACCGGTCTGTTCGTTACGTTAGATGATCCGGATAGGGAGACTCTGACGATGGCAAGGCGTGTTTCTGCCAGAAGCAACAACCTGAACAGAATCTGTGCAGTCAATGAAGTATCCAGAAGATTCTGCAACGGTAGCTTGAGTGTGGAAGAAGCTTATGATGAACTGAAGGCGATCGAGAACAGCAAGGTTTACTCCAAAAGATGGACGTTTTTAGGTTTGGTCGGTGTATCAGCATTTTTTACTCCGATTTTCGGTGGAGAGCTGATCGATATTCTTGGTGCGGCCCTGGTTGGCGTGATGCTTGGTATTGCAGACTGGCTTGTAAAGAAAGTTAAACTGAATGATTTCTTTATCAATGCATTCTGTGCTTTTGTTGTTGCTGTAGGAGCAACTGTTGTGAGAAAATTCCTGCTTCCTGCCTGCAGTGCAGATGTTATGATCATCAGCAGTATTATGTCACTTGTTCCGGGTGTTGCGTTTACAACAGCGATCCGTGATATTTTAAATGGAGATTACGCCTCAGGCTCGGCGCGAATGCTGGAAGCTATTGTAGTAGCCCTTGCAATCGCAGCCGGAGTTGGTCTGGGATTGTTATCCTGGGGCGCATTTTGGAGGTGGATCACATGATTTTTCAGGTTGTAAGTGCATTTTTATCGGTTTATTTTTTCACCATGCTGCTTGAGATCCCGAAACGATATGCGATGTATTGCAGTATCGTTGGCGGAGTCAACTGGTGGGTCTACCTGATCGTAATGGACCAGACATCCTCCGCGATGTCGTCTGCGTTTTTTGCGTCTCTGGCGGTTGCATTGTTAAGCCAGATTTTCGCCCGTATGTTAAAGACACCGGTCAATGTATTTCTGGTAGCCGGTATCTTACCAACGGTACCTGGTGCGGGAATTTATCGCTGCGTATATTATTTTATCCGCAACAATCCTAACCAGAGCAGCTTTTATTTACTGCAGACATTAAAAGTAGCCGGCGCGATTGCCATGGCGATCTTTGTTACAGATTCTCTGTTCCGCATTTACCAGTATTATCAGAATCGGAAGGCTTCCATCGGATAATTCCGGAGCTTCCGCGGCGGTACAGATATAATTCATCAGAGAGCACTTCCTCTTTTGGAACATCCTCTGCATTTACACTTCGAACCATACGACGGAACATCTCATACTTCTGGTCATGAGAATCCGGCAAGATAAGGACTTCGTGGATACTGGACGGTAAGATGATCAAATCAGAACCGAGAGTGTCTGCGAAGTCCTTTATTACGTTGTCGTAAAGCATGCAGACGGCTCCGTTAATACCGGTCTGATTGGAAAGGACATAAAGCGTCGGAAGTCCGGTTTCGCACGGTACCATTCGATCTTCGTCTTCATCCCAGCCAAAGAGCAGATGATCCAGGCGGCCGATCGTGCTGGGGCAGAGTTTGGGTGTGTTCTCTTTTGCCAGTTCATACAGTTCACCCGGGGATAAGTTCCATTTTTCAGCCTGATGGTTGTGGATGATCGTTGTGATCTGTTTGTCATCTTTGACACCCAGATGCAAATAGTAGATAATTGCAAGATCGCACCAGGATGTCCACGGGATTTCCTTTAACAATTCTTCATTTTCTTTTTTGGAGATCAGTCGATATGCGATCCGGTCACGGGCAGATTCCAGAGTGCGAGCCTGTTCTGCAAGTTCCAGGGAAAGCGGAAGCTCTCTTTTTAACTTTGTGAGAACGGTCTGTGCGATTTTGTCAATAGAGCTACCGTTACAGTAGGTCTGATAGAGGGGCTGCAGATAGACAACAGGAGCGCTCGAAACGTTTGGCATATGGATGATAAAAGCATCCAATGAGACGTTGTTGTTTTTGCGGATCGACTCTTTTTCGATTGTGACACCGTGTTCCATCTGATTTACTAAGGCTGCGAGTAAATATTCGCAGAAAGAAGAGTAGTTCATAAAATACCTCCTAGATGTGTTATTAGATTTTTAAGATTTGTTAGTAAAAAGAAATGGTAGTGCTATTGTAACGGATAAATTCCAAAAAAGCAATCATAATTTACTTGTACAATAGAATTATATAGATTATAATTAGAGTTAAATTATTAAGTATTATAGTGGGGAATTATATGAAGCAGGATTATTTCGAATGGAGGAAATTTTCATCTGATAGTGGAAACTTGTTATTCCCGGTCGATGCAATGGAGGACATTTTTTTGATCGATATTCAGAATAACAGAATTTGGTTATCAGAGAAATGTTCAAAATTGCTGTTTGACGGTCAGGAGGAATACCCGACGTTCATTGATCAGAATCAGTTCGAGGTTTTGTTATCTGATGTGGGAGCGCATGCGTTTAGACAGGCGATTCAGCGTTTGATGACCAGAAAAGTGGAACGGGTAAGTTGTCATGTAGCATTGCAGGGAAAAACCAGATATTTAAGTTCTGTTATGCATTTATATCGTCTGGAAGGACGGGAAGAATTATTTGGTTATATTTCTGTTGACTATGAGCCAATGCGCGAATACGAACAGCATTTAGAACAGGTTATCCAGCAGTTGAAACACACACAGCTGATCAATGAATTGACACTGGAAGGTGCTTCAGACTATGTATATCAGTTGGATTTACTGACAAATACATGTACGTTTTCAACCAAGGCGCTGGACGTGCTGCCATTGGAAACACCAACGTTTTCGGATGCAATGAACAGAGTGCTCTCGTTTATTATTCCGGAAGACAGACACATTTTTCTGGATTCGTTTACCCCTTTCCTGACCGGTCAGTCTGATCGTCACATCGCAGAATATCGTGTTATGACAAAGCAGGGTAATATTATGTGGATTTCCTGTAAAGGAAAAGGTCTGCATGATGAGCAGGGAAGACCGATCATGATCGCAGGTTCTTTGCTTGATATTACGGAGCGAAAGAAAAATGAAGAGCGTATGGAAAAGATGCTCTATTTTGATGATCTGACAGGTTTAAAGAATCGACGCTGTTTCGAACGGGATATGGAAGAACGTTTAGCTAATGGCGGTACAGAAGGCAGTATTTTGTACATGAACATTCGAAGATTTAAACTGTATAATGAATTATTCGGACATGATTTTGGAAATAAAGTTTTGATCGAATTTGCGGATATGTTGAGGCTTTATTTTGCAGGAGAAATAGGAATCTATCGATTTAGCGGAGACGAATTCGTAGTTCATTTGCAGGAATGTGACAGAAATGTAATCTTAGGTAAACTGTCACTGTTCCAGGCTGTATTAAAAAGGACCAGAACGATCGATGGTCATGGTGTTTATATCAATACCTATATTGCTACAGTTATTTATCCGG
This sequence comes from Lachnoclostridium sp., assembly GCA_015057755.1. The sequence continues at coordinate 58,191 of SVDR01000001.1, read as the reverse complement.
AGCATGGAAATACAACCGAGGAGCTGTTAAATAATGCCCATCAGTGTCTTTACAATATGACAAGAGCAGAGCGAGATGAAATCAGCTTTTTCTCAGGAAATGGCGGAGATACGGTATCAAAACAGTTCTTGATCGAAAATGAGCTTCGCAAAGACATTGAAAATGATTTCAGACATTTCCGCACTGTGTATCAGCCGATCGTACGTCTGACAAATGAGGGAATCGAGTGGATCGGAGCAGAGGCATTGGTTCGTTACAGTAATCCGGCGCTTCCGGAACTCAATCAGATGGATATGATTCATATTCTGGAGTATTCCGGTCTGATTATCCCGGTTGGTCGCTGGGTGATCAGTCAGGCGATTCATGAATGCAGCAAGTGGAATAAATCGGGCAAAAAGAGTATTGTCCATGTGAATATTGCTGCTCAGCAAGTATCGGATGTAGGATTGATACGTTTCATCCATGATAAGTGTGAGGAAGAGGGACTTCCGGCAGGACATCTTGTTGCAGAGTTGACAGAGACTTCATTATTGAATAACTTTGAAGTTGCAACAACTTTCAGCAGGGAGCTTCTGAAAATGGGTACGGGAGTTGCTTTGGATGATTTTGGAACAGGTTATTCCGGTTTCAATTATCTGCGAGAGCTGCCGATCACGCATATCAAGATTGACCGCAGTTATGTGCGAAATCTCCAGAATGATAAATATAACCAGACATTCATTTCCTTCATGAGCCAGCTCACAAAAGATCTGAAAATGGAAATTTGTATCGAAGGTGTAGAATCAGAAGCGGAAGTAGAATTATTACGTCAAATGGGTGTTTCTGTAATCCAGGGATACTATTTTGATCAGCCAATGGAAGCGGATATGATTTTGCGTGAATTCTTATCGCAGAAGAAGATGGTGTAAAAGAGAAAACTGCTGTGAAACCAATCACAGCAGTTTTTTAATACTTTAATTTAAGCATTTTTAATTGATCTTTTACTAACTTCAGACGTAATGACCAGGACATTTTGGGTAATGGCCATGGAATATAGTCGGAATCCTGATCTTCTTTTGCAATTTCAGGAACCGGATATATTTCATCCACATGTTTGGAAGGGCAGTCAATCCATTTGCCACGAAGAGAGGAAATAGAACGACTAAGGATCATATGGACAACGCTTATGCCAAAATAAGCGAAGGCTGTATTCCTTAATGAAAGAAGAGGAAATGATATTTTCATGGCGCCGCATGCCGCAAGCATACATGCAGAAGGGGAACAGCAGCCTGGTGTAGTATGAGTTGCTGCATCATTGAGTCTGGAAGCACAATTACCCAGAGTCAAGATCGGATCCTTCATGGAACGAATGGTTTGTTCTTCATAGGCATTTCCATCACGATCAAACCAATACCGTTTTCCATTGATCATGATACCATTGCCGATGATGACAACCAGAGGAAGTTCACGGTTCTGTTTTGGAGCATATATGACATATTCAAAGCCGGAACGGAGTGCGTTAAGACAGCCGCCGTTGCAGGCAAGTTCCAGTTCACGTGCAATTTCCGGAGTAACTTCCTCAAGAGAAGATACTTTTGGAGCATGTGGAAGGTCGTGACCTGCCAGTACCAGAATGTTAGGAAATAAATGATGGAATTCATCATCCATCATGGATGGATTGGCACGACGGAACGAAAATACAGGAATCTCATCACCTGATATTTCCAGATCAGGAGAGGCAAATCCACGTTTTTCAGCTTCCTGGATCAACGGGATTGTGTCAGGATCAATGCCCATAATCTGAGTTGCAACTCTGTCGGTACCGACCGGATCTGTTCCGGATATGATAACATGAGTATTAACTGGATCGACAGGAGCTGGTGTATTACCTTCACCGCCGATGATACCGTCAATGATGGTAAGATCCGGTTTGAATAAATATAATAAATCCGCCAGTTTTTTGTTGATATAATAACTGTGGTTTCGTTCGCGGAGTGCAAATGGAATTGCACCCATAGCGTTTTTAAAACCAAGTGTAACGCCGGTATAGATGTTTGTTTTTAATTTGGGAACGGAAATATAGCACGCTTTTCCATCCAGGATATCCTTGTAAATTTCCGGGATATAAACCTCTTTCATAACTTCTGCTTTGGGAAGCAGGTATCGTACAACCGGTTCTGTCTCCAGCGCGACCAGACCTGTTTTATGGTAGCGGGCAATTCTGTCATATCCAGCCACTTTAAAACTGGTACGTGTTGGCATTGGTTTTCCGGAAGATTCTGTGATCACGATGTTTTTTTGAATCTTTTTTAAATAAGAGATGACCGCATCGAACACACGGGGATCCGTAGATTCTGGATAATCGCTGTCCTTCATACCGCTTTTATGATAGACAGATACCAGGTTTGGTTTTACAAAGAGGCGCTCACAGGCAGCAAACTTTTTTGAAAAACCGGTTTTGGCGTCCAGTTCATCCAGATTTTTGAACACAGTATGGTAGATTGCTTTGACATCTTCTCGTTCAAAATATTCCTTAGTACCATAGTTTTTTGGAAGTGCAACATAGTCATTCAGAAAATCTATGGAAGGAGCAGTTGTAACAACAACATGAGGTTTCATACATAGGACTCCTTAGAACAAAATAACATGTTACAAGTATAAAGCATATTATTCAAAAAATCTACAAAAAGTTACATGGAGTCAAGGAAAAAGATGGGAAAATAACAGGAGAAGATTTGAGTGTATGAGAGAAAATAAAAAATGCGTCTGAGAGGAATCGAACCTCCGCACGCGGCTCCGGAGGCCACTGCTCTATCCACTGAGCTACAGACGCATCTCTGTCATAATACACTATTTTAGCGGAAGTTGCAAGTTTTTTATTTCGCAGAATTCGACCGATGTCATTGCATTTTTGAGTACAGTTTGATAAAATGAACACAACTTTAAAATAGGGGAAGTTTTTGGATTTTCAGAACAAAGCTTTCTGAAGTGTATACAAATATATAGGAGAAAATCATGAACGTATCTGATTTTTATTTTGATTTACCGGAGGAGCTGATCGCGCAGGATCCGCTCGAGGACAGAGCATCCTCCAGATTATTAGTATTAGATAAGGAGTCCGGAGAGGTAAAACACAAGCATTTCCGTGACATATTAAAGTATTTGAAGAAAGGCGACTGTCTGGTTATCAATAATACGAAGGTAATCCCGGCTCGTCTGTTCGGCACAAAAGTGGGTACAGATGCCAAGATCGAGGTCCTGCTTTTAAAGAGAAAGTCTGACAATGTTTGGGAGACTCTCGTAAAGCCTGGTAAAAAGATGCGCGAAGGTGTGGAAGTGTCCTTTGGCGACGGATTGTTAAAGGGAAAAGTAGTCGGCGTGGTTGATGAAGGAAACCGTCTGATCCAGTTTGAGTATGACGGTATTTTTGAGGAGATTCTGGACCAGCTTGGTCAGATGCCGCTTCCGCCGTACATTACCCACCAGCTTCAGGACAAGAACCGTTACCAGACTGTTTATGCAAAACATGACGGTTCTGCAGCAGCACCGACAGCCGGTCTTCATTTTACAAAAGAATTATTAGAAGAAATTGAAGCGATGGGCGTAAAGATTGCCAACGTGACTCTGCATGTTGGTCTTGGAACATTCCGCCCGGTAAAGGTGGAGACCATCGAAGAGCATCATATGCATTCTGAATTCTACATTGTGGAAGAGGAAGAGGCGAAGAAGATCAACGATACCAAGAAAGAGGGCGGACGCGTGATCTGCGTTGGCACCACAAGCTGCCGTACTCTGGAATCTGCCACAGGCGAGGACGGAGTTTTAAAGGCCGGAAGCGGCTGGACCCAGATTTTCATTTATCCGGGTTACAAGTTCAAGATTCTGGACTGTCTGATCACGAACTTCCACCTTCCGGAGTCCACGCTGGTAATGCTGGTTTCTGCACTGGCAGGCAAGGAGCATGTGATGGCCGCATACGATGAGGCAGTAAAGGAGAGATACAGATTTTTCTCCTTTGGCGACGCAATGTTTGTAACAAACGATACAACGGAGGCGTAATATGGCAGAAGCGATTCGTTTAAATAAATATCTGGCAGATGCAGGTGTCTGCTCCAGACGTGAGGCTGACCGCCTGATCGAGGAAGGTAAGGTTTTGGTGGATGGTGTGGTTGCTGTCATGGGAACCAAAGTGGAACCTGGCCAGGAAGTGATCTGTGACGGTAAAAGAGTCGGAGAGAAGGAAGAATCCGTATTCCTGATCGTCAATAAACCGAAGGGAATCGTGTGCACGACTTCTGATAAGGATCATGCGCCGAATATTGTAGATTTTATTAATTATCCGAAGCGTGTATATCCGGTAGGACGTCTCGATAAAGACTCTGAAGGTTTACTGCTTATGACCAACGAGGGCGACATCGTGAATAAGATCCTTCGCGGTGGAAATGATCATGAGAAGGAGTATGCGGTTGCGGTTAACAAGCCGGTCACAGAGGAATTTTTGAAGCAGATGCGTGCAGGTGTTTATATTGAGGATCTGGACGTGACAACAAAGCCGTGCCGTGCATGGCAGACCGGTTCTCATACATTCCACATCGTGCTGACCCAGGGTCTGAACCGTCAGATCCGCCGTATGTGCCGCGCGCTGGATTATCATGTTATGAACTTAAAACGTCTTCGTATCATGAATATCAAACTTGGTCATCTGGAGAGAGGTCAGTATCGTGAGCTGTTTCCGGATGAGGTGGAGAGCCTGAGAAAGATGCTGGAGGGCTCCACTAATCTTCCGAAGAGCGAGCAGGTGAAGCTGGAGGCGGAGAAGAAGGCAGCGGAGAAGGCAAAACGCCCGGCAACAGAGAAGAAGGCTGAGAAAAAACCGGCAGTGAAACCGGTTCAGAAGAGACCGGAGGCATTTAAGGAAGGCAACAAGGTGTACCGCACTGTTCCGAAATTCTACCCGAATCCGGAGGAAAAATAAATGATAAAGCAGAAATTAGAGAGAATGAAAGAACTTTCTGCAATTCTTTCTGAGGCGGCGAAAGCATATTATCAGGAAAGCAGCGAGATCATGAGCAACTTTGAGTACGATAAGCTGTACGATGAACTGGCTGCGCTGGAGGCGGAGACCGGTACGATCTTCGCCGGAAGTCCGACCCAGCAGGTTGGTTATGAGGTGCTTAGTGAACTTCCGAAGGAGCGCCATGAGCGCCCGATGCTTTCTTTAAACAAAACAAAAAGTGTGGATGAACTGAAGGAATGGCTTGGTTCCCAGAAAGGACTGCTGTCCTGGAAGATGGACGGTCTGACCGTGGTTCTCACATATGAAGATGGAAAATTAGCAAAAGCTGTAACACGCGGAAATGGAGAGATTGGCGAAGTTATCACCGGAAACGCGAAGACATTTGTCAATCTTCCGATGTCGATTCCGTACAAGGGCAGACTGATCCTCCGCGGAGAAGCGATCATCACATACGAGGATTTTGAAAAGCTCAATGCGACCATCGCAGATGAGAATGCAAAATATAAAAATCCGAGAAACTTATGCAGCGGTTCTGTCAGACAGTTAAACAGTGAGATCACAGCCAGCCGTAATGTGCGATTTATGGGATTTGCACTGGTTCAGGCGGAAGGTGTGGATTTCCACAACTCCAAGAAAGAACAGGCAAACTGGCTGTCAAGTCTGGGATTTGAAATGGTGGAAGCCGTGGAAGTGACTGCGGAGACCATTGCAGATGCGATCGCGGATTTTGCGAAAAAAGTGGAGGATTACAACATTCCGTCCGACGGACTTGTGCTTCTGTACGACGATATCGCGTATGGTGCATCTCTGGGAAGAACAGCGAAATTCCCGCGTGATTCTATCGCATTCAAATGGGCAGACGAACTGCAGGAAACCACGCTTTCTTATATTGAGTGGAGTGCATCCAGAACAGGTCTGATCAATCCGGTTGCTGTGTTTGAACCGGTAGAGCTGGAAGGAACGACTGTCAGCCGTGCCAGCGTTCATAACATCAGCATCATGGAAGGTTTGGAACTGGGCGTTGGTGATCGGATCACGGTATACAAAGCCAATATGATCATCCCGCAGATCGCAGATAATCTGACAAGAAGCGGAGTGAAAGACATTCCGGAGCATTGTCCTGTATGTAGCGGAGCCACAGAGATCCGCAGTATTAACGAGGTAAAATCCCTGTACTGCACCAACCCGGATTGTCAGGCAAAGAAGATGAAGGGCTTTGCATTGTTTGTAAGCCGTGATGCGCTCAACATTGACGGACTTTCTGAGATGACGCTGGAGAAGTTTATTGCAGCCGGTTTCATTCATGAATTCTCGGATATTTTCCATCTGGATCGCCATAAAGAGGCGATTGTGGAGATGGAAGGTTTCGGTGAGAAATCTTATGAAAACCTGGTAAATGCTGCCAAGAGCGCTTCCCATACGACACTTCCTCGCCTGATCTACGGTCTTGGAATCGCGGGAATCGGTCTGGCAAATGCCAAGATGATCTGCAAACATTTCCGTTACGATCTGGATGCGATGCGCAGTGCAGATTCCGAGGCTCTTTGCAGCATTGACGGCATCGGTGCCGTGCTTGCGGATGCCTGGGTAAAGTATTTTAAAGAAGAGAAGAATAATGAGGCATTGGATCATTTGTTAAACGATCTGACATTTGAGGACGAGCAGACAGAGAATGGTGACAGTTCTCTGGAAGGAAAGGTTTTTGTTGTGACCGGTTCCGTGGAGCATTTTGCAAACCGAAAGGAACTGCAGGCTCTGATCGAGTCCAAGGGCGGAAAGGTAACAGGCTCTGTGACTGCAAAGACCAGTTATCTGATCAACAACGATGTGACATCCAATTCTTCAAAGAATAAAAAAGCGAAAGAGCTTGGAGTTCCGATCATTTCTGAGGTGGATTTCCTGGAAATGATCGGTTTGCCGGGGAGAAATTAGAAGGAATGCAGCTAGTTGACAGAGTATTAAAAACGATTGAAATTTTAAGCAAAGAAGAGTCTGGTATGTCCGTATCAGAATTGTCGGAAGCATTGGAAATTCCGGCAAGTTCTACTCATCGTGTCTTGAAAAGTTTACAGGACAACCATTTTGTGATGCAGAATGCAGATACAAAACGATATAGTTTGAGTTATAAGATTTATTCCATCTGTTCAGGAATGCGCGAGCAGAACAGTCTGATCGCCTTAGCACGACCATATATGCGCCAACTCGTAAAAGAAATTCAGAATCCGGTGGTTCTTTGTGTGATGAACGGAGAGAAGATTATCAACCTGGATTGTGTGGAAAACAGTAACGCATCGATTTACATGGTGCAGACAGGTAATGAACTTCCACTGTACAGCACTTCTTCCGGACGTGTGTTTGCCGCATATATGAGACCGGAGCGGGCTTACGATATTTTACAGAGAAGCGAACGAAAGAAAGAAACGCCATATACAAAGACAGAAATGAACGAGCTGATGGACGAGTTGGAACAAATCCGTCGTCAGGGATATTCGATTATCGATGAGGAGTTACAAATCGGAATTCAGGGTATTTCCTGTCCAATTACCGATTATCGTGGAAACGTAATTGCGGCAATTGCTACGACAACTGTGAAATCCGAAAAATCAATTAACGAAACATTGATTGAGCGTTTGAAAGCATACGCGGAACAGATTTCCGAACAAATTTCATAAAATCGAAAAACGAATGCGAATGAAGAGAAAACATCTTCATTTGTGTTCGTTTTTTATGCGGCAAAAAGACAGAATATGAGAAAATCCGTTGACTTTTTTTGTCTAAAATGATAAAGTATATACACAAGATTCTGTTTTACGAAACAACATTCCGCTACACGGAATAAACAAACAGAGGTGAACTAGTAATATAACATCCGGTAAAATGTCGGGAAAGAGAGGGAGAACAATGAAAAAGAAATTAATGACACTTGCAAGTGCAACATTAACAGCATCCATGCTCCTTACAGCTTGTGGCGGTGGAGCAACAGCTGCAACAACAGCGGCAGCCACAACAGCAGCGGCTACAGAAGCAGCAACTGAGGCAGCTACAACAGCAGCGGCTGAAGTGGCTACAGAGGCAGCAGCAGAGTTAGCAGAGTTAAACATCATGTTTGTTGTAACAGGCAGCCTTGGCGGCGGCACAAACAACGACGACGTTTACGCAGCATTAAAGGACTACACAGATGCAAACGGCGGTAATGTTTCCACGTTCGAGTGTAATATGGACACTTCCTTATATGAGAGCACACTCATGCAGGCAGCTGAGATGGGCGAGTACGATCTTATCGTTACAGGATTCGGTACGATGATCGAGCCGCTTGGCAACACAGCAGCAAAATATCCGGATCAGAAGTTCTTCATCTTCGATACAGAGATGAACTTTGCTGATGGCAAGAACTCTAACGTAATGTCTGTACAGGTTCTTCAGAACCAGGGTTACTTCCTTACAGGTGCTCTTGCAGCATTATTAACAACTTCTGGGGCTGAGTATGCAAACGATGCTAAGACAGTTGGTTTCGTAGGTGCTATGGAATCCACAGCTGTTCTTGATGCTCTTGTATCTTACATCGAAGGCGTTAAGTATGTTGATCCGTCTATCGAAGTATTATACTCCTTCGTAGGTGACCACAACGACTCTGCTCTTACAAAAGAGATGGCTCTTGCTCAGAACAACAGCGGTGCAGATGTTATCTTAGGTGTAACAAACAGTGACCTTGCAGTTGCTGATGCTGCACTTGAAAAAGGTTTCTATGCTATGTGCGCAGATGCAGATGAAGCTACAAAGATCGCAGCTACAAGCAAAGAGACAGCTGAACATATCGTTACTTCCGTAATCAAGGCTTACTACAACATGGTTTCCCCGATTGTTGAAGAAGTTGGCGCAGGTACAGCTGAGTGGGGTACACATAGCAAGATCCCGTATGCAGATGGTGGTGTAACATTAGCTGACAACGAGTTCTATCAGGCATTAGTTCCGGAAGAGATTCGTACACAGCTTACAGAGATCGCAGAAAAGATGATCGCTGGGGAGATTGAAGTTAGCACAGCTTATGGCGCTTCCACAGAGGATATCGATGCTCTGAAAGCTCTTGCAGCAGCACAGTAATGATCGAACCTAGAAGGGGTGCCTGAACGCACCCCTTTTTGCGTTCTTGGCTATATGAGTGTATGACTGTACATTTCAGTGATATTCTCATATGGCCAAGAATGGCAGGCTGGAAAGCTTTTGAAGAAGATATAGAAAGCGAGGATGAAAGCAGGATGACAGATAAGCAGAGATTGTTTGAAGATATAAAGATCGGCGATGATATGCTTACCATGGAAAATATCACGAAGATCTATGAAAATGGATTTGTAGCGAACAGCAATGTAAATTTTAATGTTCGTAAAGGTGAAATCCATGGTCTGGTTGGAGAAAACGGTGCGGGTAAGACTACGCTGATGAAAGTTCTGTTCGGACAGGAGACGCCGGAAGGCGGGCGTATCCTGATCGCCGGACAAGAGCAGAAGATTTCAAGTCCGTTAGATGCTTTGGACTATGGAATCGGTATGGTTCATCAGCATTTCATGTTGGTGGATGAGCTTTCCGTAGCGGATAATATGGTTCTTGGAGGAGAGCCGGTCAAAGGAATTCTTTATGATCGTGCAGAAGCAAGAAGACTTGCCCTGGAAACCTCAAAAAAATATGATCTGGAAGTGGATCCGGATGCGATCGTGGGAAAACTTTCCGTTGGTCACAAACAGAGAGTGGAAATCTTAAAGATCCTTCTGAAAGGTGCAAAGCTCTTACTGTTAGATGAGCCGACAGCCGTATTGACTCCGCAGGAGATCAAGGAGCTGTTTGTACAGTTGAAACATTTAAGAGACCAGGGTTTTTCCATTGTATTTATTTCTCATAAACTTAACGAAGTACGTGAGATCTGTGACCGTATTACTGTATTAAGAATGGGTAAATCCGTAGGTACAGTAGATATTAAAGATGTAACAGAGGCTGATATTTCCAGAATGATGGTTGGCCGTGATGTTATGCTGGATATTGAAAAGGAATCGGCGAAACCGGAAGAAATCGTTTTAAAAGTACGTGATTTAAGTTATGGAGTAAAGCAGGAGAGAAAGATATTCTCCAACATTTCCTTTGATGTGAGAGCTGGAGAGATACTTGGTGTTGCAGGCGTAGAGGGAAACGGACAGGCAGAACTGGCGGATGTGATTGCAGGTCTGCTTCCGGTACAGACCGGAGATGTTTGTGTAAATGGTAAATCTATCCGTAACGTAAAATCCATTCGTGAGATCCGTGAGATGGGCGTATCTCTGGTACATCAGGACCGAATGATTTACGGAGCATCAAAGACCCAGAGCATTCAGGAAAACATTGTTGCGGACCGATATTATAAAAAAGAATATTCAAAAAACGGTCTTTTAAACTGGAAAAAAGTAAAAGAAGAAAGCCTGAACCATATTAAGGAATTCCTGGTAAAGTGCGAAGGACCGGATGCGGCGATCAAAACTCTTTCCGGCGGTAATATCCAGAAAGTTGTTGCGGCGCGTGAATTTACGTCAAACCCGAAATTCCTGCTTTCCTGTCATCCGACAAGAGGTATCGATGTCGGCGCGGCGGAGATGATCCGTAAGAAAATCGTAGAATTGCGTGACAAAGAAAGAACGGCGGTTCTTCTGTTTTCTGCGGACCTGACAGAGCTTCTTTCTGTCAGCGACAGCATCTTTGTTATGTATGAAGGAGAGATCGTGGCTTATTTCCCGGATGCCAAGAAGGTGGATGAGCAGATCTTAGGAGAATATATGCTCGGATTGAAAAGACAGAGTGCTGAGGAAATAGGAGGTGTTATCTTTGAATAAAGCAAAATCCGTAAGTAAGACAAGACAGATTGAGATGTGGTTCTCGGTATTAAGAACTGCGATGGCGATTCTGATCTCCCTTGTGATCGCATTTATTCTGATCGCAACGGTCAGCGATAACGCAGTAAAGGATTTTACGACATTATTGATTGGACCTCTTAAAAACGCCAGCCGACTTACAACGATCGTGTCCAAATTTATCCCGCTGTTATTTACAGGTACGGCGATCTGTCTGGTGAACTCTGCCGGACAGACCAATATTGGAGCAGAAGGTGCATTCTTTGCGGGTGCGGTTGCATCTACGGCGGTTGCGATCATTCCGGGAATTCCGTCTGTGATCCACATTCCGCTTTGTATTCTTGCAGGTGCGGCTGCCGGTGCAGTGATCATGGGAATTCCGGGAATCCTTCATGTTCACTATGACGTTGTTACGATCGTAGCCTCTCTTATGATTAACTATGTAGCCTTGTATCTTGGTTTATATATTATCCTGAATCCGCTCCGTGATCCGGCTGCAGGATTTGAGGCTTCTTATCGCTTCTCAGAGACTACTGTTTTACCGGTTCTGTTTGGCAATTCCAGAATCCATATTGGTCTGGTTTTTGGTGTGCTTGCAGTAATTTTCGGTTACTTGCTTCTGTATCATACAAGTTTTGGTATCAGCGCAAGAACGATCGGTGAGAACCAGAAGTTTGCGGTTTACTCTGGTATGCCGGTAGGAAAAACAATCATCAGTATTTCTCTGATTGCAGGTTGTATTTCCGGTATGGGCGGTACCTTAGAGACATTAGGAAACTACCAGAGATTTATGTACGGCGGTCTCACAAACCATGGATGGGACGGTGTTATGCTTGCTGTTCTCTGTCATAACAAACCACAGTATATGCCTCTGGCAGCATTGTTCTTGGCTTATATCCGAACATCCGCGGATGCGTTGAATTTCAGTTCCAGTATCCCTCCGGAGATCATCAGTGTTATTCAGGCAGTCATTATCATTCTTGTTGCAGCGGAAAGATTCCTGGCTCAATGGGAACACAGTGTGATTGTTAAGAACACCAAACGTGAAATGGAAACACAGGGAGGTGCAAACTAATGCTGACATATGATTTTATTATAGAATTTATCGGTTCTATTCTCAGAATGAGTACTCCTCTAATCCTGGTTGGAATGGCAGCTGTAATCGGAGCCAAGGCGAATATCCTCTGTGTTGCATATGAGGGCATGATGCTGTTTGCAGCATTAGGCGGTGTTCTCGGAAGCGCGTATTCACAGAATATTTTTGTTGGTGTATTTTGCGGAATCGCTGCAGGTATTGTTATCGCTGCAATTTTTGCTTACTTTGTGTTATATTTAGATGCGAGACCTCTTCTTTCCGGCCTTGCCCTGAATACATTTGCAAACGGCGGAACACTTTATATGTTATATCTTCTGACTGGTATGAAGCAGGATACATCTACACTGGTATCTTTAAAATTCCCGGTTGTACATATTCCGGTCATTGAGTCGATCCCGGTACTGGGAGACCTGGTGTCCGGTCACAACCTGATGGTATATTTTGCATTTGCTTCCGTAGTGTTTGCATGGTTCCTGATCAATAAAACACAGCTTGGAATCCGTATCCAGGCGGTTGGCAAGAACCCGGATGCAGCCGCTTCTGTAGGTATTAATGTTCGCAAGACGAAATTTATTGCGTTGGTATTGTCCGGTATCCTTGCTTCTTTTGGCGGTATGTACCTGTCTATGGGTTATCTTCCGTATTTTACTGCGGATATGGCTGCAGGACGTGGATTCATTGCAATTGCGGCGCAGAACATGGGCGTAGGCAACCCGATCTTAACGATGATCTTCTCGATCATCTTTGGTTTCGCAATGGCGGTAGGTAACGTGGCTCAGGCTTATCGTTTACCGTCTCAGTTTGCATCGATGGCTCCATATCTTCTGACCATTATCAGTATGTGGGTCATGGGTGCACGTGCAAAAAAGAAAAATCAGAAAGCCGGAATGGCCGGTTAATAATGTATTGAAGGGGGAATTAGCATGAAGACAGTTTCTGCTGAAAATCCGAATTTCGATGGCAAAGTGCCGCACTTAATGTGCAGAAAAGGTGATGTGGCTGAAATCGTATTATTACCTGGTGATCCGGGCAGAGTGAAGATGTTCGTAGATTTGTGTGATGATTTTAAGATTGTGGCAAGCAATCGTGAATATGCTGTGGGTACCGGTACATATAAAGGGGTTCCAATCAGTGTTTGCTCCACAGGTATTGGTGCACCGTCTACAGAGATTGCAGTAGTTGAATTGATCGAACTCGGTGCCAAGGCACTGATTCGAATCGGAGGAACAGGTGTTACAAGACCGGAGATCAAATGTGGAGAGATGGTGATCAATACAGCAGCCATGAGAATGGGGGGGGCGAGTCAGTTTTATGCTCCGCCGGAGTATCCGGCTGTCGCTTCTTTTGAGGTAGTCCGTTGTCTGGAAGATGCGTGTGAGCGTCTTGGAGTAAGATCCTGGAAGGGAATCTCAGCATCTGTTGGTTCATTCTTTGCAGGGCAGGCAAGACCGGCAGTCGGAAAGGTATTCCATGACAATGATCTGCTTGAAAAGTATGAGAGACTTCGCATCCTGAATATGGAAATGGAAGGCGAAACGATCATGACACTCGGAAGTCTGCTGGATGTAATGACAGGTTGTATCTGTGCAGTGCATGCAAACCGTGCGACAGATGAATGGCTGGTAGATTTTGCAGAGGCACAGAAATTAATGTGCACCGTTGCATTAGAGGCAGCAGTACAGTTAAAAAGAGAATATATTAAGTAAGATTCAGACCGGAGATTTGATAAAATCAAATTTCCGGTCTTTCTATTTTGTTGGATATCGTATATAATGATTCCAAAGCGCCTTGTTAGCTGGATAGAGTATGACGATGAGGAGGAATCAGATATGCCGATCAAAATTCAGAACGATTTACCTGCAAGGTCTATTTTGGAAAATGAGAATGTGTTTATCATGGACGAAACACGAGCGCAAAGCCAGGATATTCGTCCGTTGGAAATCTTGATCCTTAATCTGATGCCTATCAAAGAAGATACAGAAACACAGCTTCTAAGAGCATTGTCCAACACACCATTGCAGGTGGAATGTACGTTTATGACCATGTCCACCCACGTATCCACCCACACCTCCGTGACACATTTGAATAAATTTTATGCGACTTTCGATAAGATTCGTCGTCGTCGTTTTGATGGAATGATCATCACAGGCGCTCCGGTGGAGAACATGGAGTTTGAAGAGGTAGATTACTGGCAGGAACTGACAGAGATCATGGAATGGACCAAGACACATATTACCTCTACTCTGCATTTGTGCTGGGGAGCTCAGGCTGGTCTGTATTACCATTACGGGGTAAAGAAGCACCACATGGGAGACAAACTATCCGGTATTTACGTGCACAGAACCTTGGATCGCAAGGTGCCGGTGCTGCGTGGATTTGATGATTACTTTAATTGCCCGCATTCCCGCTACACAGAAGTGCGAGAAGAGGAGATTTTGGAACATCCGGAGCTAAGAGTATTGGCAAAGTCCGATATTGCAGGTGTATTTCTTGTGATGAGTGAAGATGGAAGTCAGTTTTTTATGCAAGGACATCCGGAGTATGACAGGCTGACACTGGATACAGAGTATCACAGAGATGTGGGACGTGGTCTGAATCCAAAACTGCCATGCAATTATTATGAAAATGATGATCCGACAACGGTTCCGCCGTTGACATGGCGCACAGTTGCCAATACATTGTATACAAACTGGCTGAATTTCTATGTATATCAGGAGACACCGTATTATCTGGAAGAAGACGAAGAATAGAGGATAAGAGTATGCAGAAATTTAAACGTGTTTTTGTCATAGTATTAGATTCTCTGGGAATTGGCGAAATGAAAGACTCTGTAAAATTCGGAGATATTGGAGTCAATACCTTACAACACGTTTCTGAGTCAGTGGATTCCTTTCAGATTCCAAACTTACAAAAACTTGGAATTGCCAATCTGATTCCGTTAAAGCATGTCGATCCGGTTGAGCATCCGATGTCGTATTATACGAAGTTGAATGAACGCAGTTACGGAAAAGATACCATGACCGGTCACTGGGAGATGATGGGACTGCACATCCAATCTCCGTTCCGGACATTTACGGAAACCGGATTTCCACCAGAACTGATCCGCGAATTGGAAACCAGAACCGGAAGGAAGGTGCTGGGGAATCGAAGCGACAGCGGAATCGGGATCATCGATGAATTGGGCGAGGAACAGCTTGTCACAGGAGATATGATCATCTACACCTCCGCAGATTCCGTTTTACAGATTTGTGGACATGAGGAAGCCTTTGGATTGAGCGAATTGTATCGGTGCTGTGAGATTGCTCGAGAGATCACGATGAAGGATGAGTGGAAAGTTGGTCGTGTTATTGCCAGACCGTTTGTTGGAAACAAAGCAGGTGAGTTTGAAAGAACCAGCAATCGCCATGACTATGCACTGAAACCATTTGGTCCGACCGCTTTAACAGTGCTGAATGAGGCGAATCTGGACGTAATTGCCATCGGAAAGATCCGGGATATTTTTGACGGAGAAGGAATCACCAGAGCCTTGCGTTCCAAAAGTTCGGTTCATGGGATGGAGCAGACGATCCAGATGGCGCTTGAGGACTTCCGGGGATTATGTTTTGTAAATCTGGTGGATTTTGATGCTCTGTGGGGCCACAGAAGAAATCCGGTCGGATATGCGAAGGAAGTAGAGAAGTTTGATGAAAAGCTGGGAACACTGTTGGGGGTCTTGAAAGACGATGATCTTCTGATCGTTACAGCAGATCACGGAAATGACCCGACATATAAAGGCAGTGATCATACACGCGAGAAGGTACCGTTCCTGGCATATTCGAAAAAAATGGAAGGATGTGGACCAATCCCGGAAATGGATACGTTTGCTGTGATCGGAGCTACGATTGTTGAAAATTTTGGTTTGCATAAACCGGAAGGAACCATCGGAGAATCGCTTTTGGATTTAATAAAATAAGATTGATAGATAGAACAAGCCCCTCGGCATATGAAAAAAGCCGAGGGGTTTATTTATGTACATATCATTTTATTATCTGGAAGCGGCTTTCCAAAGGATGTCGTGACCGATCGTCTGATAGAAGAGTTCTTCTACGCGGTCCGGATCGGAAGTCTGTCCGAGGATCCACATAAGTTTTGCAACAGTTGCTTCCAGAGTCATGTCGTAAGACTCGATGAGACCAAATGCATTTTTCGCCTTCTGACCAACCTCGTATACGGACATGTTGCTGCCTTCCTGAGTAACCTGAGTTGTCATAACAACGATCTTACCCTGAGCCACATATTTCTCAATGGAGCTGTAGAAGTCTGCGTTGTCATAGGACGGAAGTCCGCCTACACCGAAGGACTCGATGATAACTGCATCGTTGTGCTCTGCAAGGTACTCAAATACGCTCGGATCCATGGACGGGATCAGCTTTAAGAGTGCTACATTGCTGTTGAGCTTGTGGTAGAAACGAACGGATTCGCGATCCTGCCACTTGTCGTCGATATAGAAAAGAATAGTCTCGTCCTGGATCACTGCCAGATACGGGAAGTTGATGCTGGAAAATGCGCTGTAGCTCTTGGAACGCTCTTTCTTGCCGCGTGTACCTGCGATCACTTTACCGTCGAAGACAATATTGACACCATGAGCACGGTCGCTGGAAGCGAAACGTAAGGAGTCTAACAGGTTTGTTCTGGCATCTGTCACATCAAGGTCGATCGGTTTCTGAGCACCTGTGATAACGATCGGCTTTTTGGAGTGCTGGATCAGATAAGATAATGCTGCAGCTGTGTAAGCCATAGTATCTGTACCGTGGGCAACGACGAAACCATCGTAATCATCGTAGTTTTCTTCGATCGCTCTGGCGATCATCAGCCAGTGCTTCGGATGTACGTTTGTACTGTCGATATTTAAAACCTGAACGGACTCAACCTGGCAGAATTTGCGTGCAGCCGGAACATAGGAGAGGAGCTCCTCACCTGTGAGAAGCGGAGTCAGACCGTTGTCACCGTGTTTGCAGGCGATTGTACCGCCGGTACCGAGAAGCAAAATATGTTTCATAATTAAAAGTTTCCCCTTTCGTAATTACAATCCCATAAGTATAATAAGTATAGCATACATTGGAACAGGAATTCAACTGTAGAATTGGTTTCCTAAAAGAAAAAAGGAGGATAGCGATATGACAAAATTTCCGAAAGACCCGGCGATGCTTTTAAGCTATATTAACACACAGCTGAGAGATTTCTATCCGTCCATGGACGAGCTTTGCAAGGCATTGGACGTGGAAAAGACCGAGATTGATGAAAAACTGGCTCAGATCGATTATGAATACGATCCGGCTGTCAACCGCTATGTATAGAGCACTGGTATTTTTTGTAATCACAGACAGAACCGCATAAAAATCTCTGACTCACGCAGACTATGTAATATGAATAGACAAAGTGAGATCAGAGATTTTTTTTACAATTTTTTAAAATGTGGTGTGGCAGGATGGTGCATGGAGATCATTGTTACGTCGTTTGAATCCATCGCGTTAAAGGACATGAGACTTATGGGACGGACCTCTCTTTTGATGTTTCCGATCTACGGGATGGGAGCATTTCTGGGGCCCATCGCAAGGCGTGTGGACGACTGGATCGGAGGTGCAGAACGTTTGACAGCGAAAGATAAGTTCTGGAGACATGGTTTGGGAGACATGGTCCTGATCTTTTGTGCGGAATACGCAACAGGAGCCTTTTTGAAGGCGCGGGACATGTGCCCGTGGGATTATTCCGGACGTATTTTTAATATTGACGGACTGATCCGGCTGGACTTTGCACCGTGCTGGTTTGCGGCGGGATTATTATTTGAAAGGATCACAAGAGCGAAAAAATGAATCGGATTTTCTTGCAAATGCCATGTGGATTTTATATAATATAAGGATATAAAACAATAAGAAAAAGGTGAAATAAGTATGATTCGATTTATTATTTTATGTATGATCCTGGCTGGTTTTTTGATTTTTGGATATCCGCTTTTGATCATGCAGAATTCCCTTGGCAAAAAGGATCCGACTGCGAGAGGACATGAGAGTACCGGTATCGTTCGATTTATGTTCGGTCTGTTTTTAAAGGTAGCAGGCGTGAAAGTGACGGTAAAGGGAGCGGAAAATATTCCGACAGACAGAGCCGTGCTTTACGTAGGCAACCACAGAAGTTATTTTGATATTCTGGTTGGTTACACAACCACTCCGGGTCTGGTTGGTTTCGTTGCGAAAAAAGAGATGAGAAAGTTCCCGATCCTGAACCGCTGGATGGACAACGTAAACTGTCTGTTTCTGGACCGCCAGGACATCAAGGCCGGACTGAAGACGATCTTAGAGGGTATCGAATATGTGAAGAACGGTATTTCCATGTGGATCTTCCCGGAGGGAACACGTGCCCGCGGAAAAGACGAACTGGATATGCTTCCGTTTAAAGAGGGAAGCCTGAAGATCGCAGAGAAGAGCGGCTGTCCGGTAATTCCGGTGGCGATGGTGAGAACCGCGGATATTTTTGAAAAACACACGCCGCGTGTGGTTCCGACGGAAGTAACTGTTTATTATGGAAAACCGATTTATCTGAAAGAACTGGAACCGGAGCAGAGAAAACGCGCCGGTGCCTATACAAAAGAAGTGATCGCGGATATGATCCGTGAGATCATGTAATTAGGAGCAGCGATATGAAAAATGTAGACTTACTGGAATGCAGAAATAAACTGGATGTGATCGACAGGGAGATCGTGCGTCTCTTTGAGGAGCGTATGGCGATCTGTGGCGATGTGGCAGAATATAAGATCGGAACAGGAAAAGCTGTGTACGATGCAGAGCGCGAACGTCAGAAAATTGCGGCTGTGCAGGAGCTGACACACAGCGATTTCAACAAAGATGCGATCAAAGAAGTTTTTTCCCAGCTCATGGCGGTCAGCCGTAAGTTCCAGTACGGTCTTCTTGCGGAGCATGGAAAGACGGAGCCGACCGGATTTTACGAAGTAGAAAGTCTGAAAACCTTTGGCGCGCGTGTCGTTTACCAGGGTGTGGAAGGTGCTTACAGTCATGCGGCTGCGCGGGCATTTTTCGGAGATCAGGTCAATGCATACCATGTAAATGCATTTGAGGATACGATGCGGGAGCTGGAAGAGGGACGTGCAGATTTTGCAGTTCTTCCGATCGAGAATTCGACCGCCGGATTTGTCATTGACAATTATGACCTGCTTGCAAAGTACAGAAATTACATAGTTGGCGAAGTTTATATTCCGATTTCCCATATGCTGCTTGGACTTCCGGAAGCGGAACTTTCGGACATTAAGACCGTATATTCCCATCCGCAGGCACTGAGACAGTGTACGGACTATCTGGATTCACATAAGGAATGGGGACGGATCAGCGTTCTCAACACTGCAGTTGCGGCAAAAAAAGTGAAAGAGGAATGCGACAAGTCTCAGGCTGCGATCGCAAGCCGGACAGCCGGAGAACTGTATGGACTGAAAGAGCTGGCGCAGGGTGTCAATAATGAAAAGTGCAACACGACACGGTTTATCGTGCTTGCAAAAGCTCCTGTATATGAAAGCTCTGCTTCTAAGATCAGCCTGATGTTTGAGATCCCGCATGTGAGCGGTTCTCTTTACAATATTCTGGGCAATTTTATTTTTAACGGTGTCAATATGCTGATGATCGAGTCGCGTCCGATTCCGGAGAAGAGTTTTGAATATCGTTTCTTCGTGGATGTGGAAGGCAATTTGAGTGACGCGTCTGTGCGCAATGCACTGACAGGAGTGCGTGCAGAAGCTTCGGCGTTAAAGATACTCGGAAATTATTAGGAGGTGTGGTCGTGGCATCCCATTTATTTGCAGCGATTGATGTAGGTTCGTTTGAACTGGAGTTGGGAATTTATGAAATTTCCAACAAAAATAAGATCAAGCAGGTGGATCACGTCCGCCATGTGATCGCATTGGGCCGTGAAACATACAATACAGGAATGATCAGCTATGAGATGGTTGGTGAGATCTGTGATGTTCTGAACGGTTTTGTGCGGATCATGAAAAGTTATAAAGTTGATGCTTACCGCGCGTATGCGACCAGCGCCATGCGTGAAGCGAGAAACAGCCAGATCGTCATTGACCAGATCCGTGTCCGTACAGGGATCGAGGTCAGAATTATCAGTAACTCTGAATTGAGATTTTTGAGTTATAAGGCGATTGCGGCCAAAGATGAGGAGTTCGATAAGAACATACAGAAGGGTACTGCAATCGTGGACGTTGGCTTCGGAAGTATGCAGATGTCTCTTTTTGACGAAGGTCTGCTGGTTTCCACTGCCAATGTACCGCTTGGTGTATTGAGGATATTAAATACTCTGGATCTGGTTCATACGACAGTAGATCGTACGGCTGAAGTAACCGGAGAGATTGTATCCAACGAATTAAAACAGTATGGAAAGATTTATTTGGAAAATCGCCGGCTCCGTCATCTGATCGCGATCGGAGACAATATATTGTATTTGTTCCGTTATGAAAATAAAGGAAAACTGCTGAGCCATGTGACAAAAGAGCAGTTTGATTATGTATATGAGCGCCTTTGCAGGATGAATGTGGCTCAGATGGAAGAAGAATTCGGACTCAGTTCAGAAGCTGCAAAGATGCTGCTTCCGACGGCGATCATTTATAAAAAGGTCATGGAGATGACAGGGGCAGAGGAGATCTGGATCCCGGGAATCCGCCTTTGCGACGGAATTGCTGCGGAGTATGCGGCAGACAATAAATTAATTAAGCTCAAGCACAATTTTGAAGCGGATATTATCAGTACATCCAGAAATATGGCGGTGCGTTATCTCTGTAAGACCCCACATGCAGAACTGGTAGAAATCTATGCGCTGAAGATTTTCGATACGATGAAACGGTACCACGGAATGGGCGGAAGAGAACGTTTGCTTCTGCAGATCGCAGTAATTGTCCATGCCTGCGGAAAGTTCATCAGTGTGCGAAATGCCAATGAGTGTTCTTATAATATTATTATGTCCACAGAGATCATCGGACTGTCTCACTTAGAGCGTGAGATCATTGCCAATGTGCTGCGGTACAATGTCCGTGATTTCGATTACAATCAGGTTCAGATGGAAGCAAATCTGGACAATATCAGCGGTTCTTACGGAAGCCACAAGGATGTTACGATCCTGATCGCGAAACTGACAGCGATCCTTCGTCTGGCAGATTCCATGGACCGTGCTCATAAGCAGACGTTAAAAGACTGCAAAATGGAAGTAAAAGACGGAAATCTGGTGATCCGCACCACATATCCGGGAGATATGACTCTGGATGCGATCTCTTTTGAGCAGAAAGCGTCTTTCTTTGAAGAGATTTTTGGTATCCGTCCGATACTGAAACGAAAAAGGAGTGTGTAAACAATGGCAGTTCAGGAAAACAAGTTTTTAGACCCGAAAAATTACGTAAACAGAGAGCTGAGCTGGCTGGAATTTGACTACCGTGTTCTTGGTGAAGCGAAGGATAAGACCACTCCGTTGTTTGACCGGATGAAGTTTTTGAGTATTACTGCCTCCAATCTGGACGAATTCTTTATGGTTCGTGTGGCATCGTTAAAGGATATGGTTCACGCAGGCTATACAAAACCGGATATTGCGGGAATGACACCGATGGAACAGTTGGAGAAGATCAGCGAAAAGACACATGAGCTGGTCAATCAGCAGTACAATATTTACAACCGTTCTTTGATCCCGGCACTGGAGAATCAGGGACTGGATGTGATCACGAAGCATGAAAATCTGACAAAAGAACAGGGCGAGTTTGTAGACCGTTATTTTAAAGAAGAGGTGTATCCGGTACTGACTCCAATGGCGGTAGATTCTTCCAGACCGTTCCCGCTGGTACGCAACAAGACGCTGAATATTGCTGCGCTGCTGAAGAAAAAAGACGGAGATGACGAACTGGAATTTGCGATGGTTCAGGTTCCCTCCGTGCTGGCAAGAATCGTGGAACTCCCGGTTACGAGAGATTCTGTTGGAAATGAGATGCGCCATGTGATCCTTTTAGAAGAGATCATTGAGCGCAATATGAAGCAGTTATTTTTAAATTATGATATTGTCACATCGCATCCGTTCCGTATTATGAGAAATGCGGACTTTGCGCTGCAGGAAGAAGAGGCAATGGATCTTCTTGAAGAGATCAAGAAGCAGCTGAAAAAGCGTCAGTGGGGTGAAGTGATCCGACTGGAAATTGAGGAACATGCGGATAAGAGACTCCTGAAGATCCTGAAAAAAGAGCTGGAAGTGAACGAAGAGGATATTTTCCGGATTCCGGGCGCACTGGATCTGACATTCCTGATGAAAATGTACGGATTATCCGGTTATGATCATCTGAAGGCTCCGCGTTATACGCCGCAGCCGGTTCCGGCGCTGATGAATGATGACGATATCTTTACCAACATCCGCAAAGGTGATATTCTGCTGATGCATCCGTATGAGACCTTCGATCCGGTGGTGGATTTTGTCCGCCGTGCAGCGAAAGATCCGGATGTACTGGCGATCAAGCAGACCTTGTACCGTGTCAGCGGCAATTCTCCGATCATTGCAGCTCTGGCAGAGGCGGCTGACAATGGAAAACAGGTGTCGGTTCTCGTAGAGTTAAAGGCACGTTTTGATGAGGAAAATAATATTCTTTGGGCGAAGATGCTGGAGAAAGCCGGATGCCATGTAATTTATGGTCTGGTTGGCCTGAAAACGCACTCGAAGATCACGCTGGTGGTTCGCCGCGAGGAAGACGGTATCCGCCGTTATGTACATCTTGGTACCGGCAACTACAATGATTCGACTGCGAAACTGTATACGGACTGCGGTATTATGACCTGCAATCCTCTGATCGGTGAGGATGCGACTGCAGTATTTAATATGCTGTCCGGTTATTCGGAACCGCTCAACTGGAACATGCTGGCGGTGGCTCCGCTCTGGCTTCGCAATAAATTCATAAAGCTGATCGAGCGTGAAACTCACAATGCGAAGGAAGGAAAACCGGCCTCCATTATTGCAAAGATGAATTCTCTCTGCGACAAGGAGATCATCGCAGCTCTTTACAAAGCATCTTGTGCAGGTGTAAAGATTCAGCTGGTGGTGCGCGGTATCTGTTCGCTGAAGGCGGGCGTTCCGGGACTGTCTGAGAATATCGAAGTTCGTTCGATCGTTGGTGAATTCTTAGAGCACGCGCGCGTGTTTATTTTCGAAAATGGCGGAAGTGAAGAAATTTACATGGGAAGTGCCGACTGGATGCCGAGAAATCTGGACCGTCGTGTGGAGATCATGTTCCCGGTAATCCAAGAAGAATTAAAAGACCGCGTTCGCAGATACATGGAGATTCAGCTTGAGGACAATCTGAAAGCGTATGTTCTGCAGCCGGATGGTACTTATGAAAAGCCGGATCGCCGCGGCAAGCTCCCGGTTGGCGCACAGATGACATTCTGCGAGATGGCGATTACGGCTGCAAAGGAAGAACGGAAGAAGCATGAGGAGGAGATATCTTCCCGCGTGTTTATTCCGATCGAGAGTCACGAATAGGTAAATGAAATACGTCAGTGAGGGCGTGTTTTGATAGAAAGGAGATATATTATGCATAAATATCATGAAAAGCTTGCGGCTCTGTCTGATCAGATCTGGGATTATGCAGAACTGAAATTTGCAGAGCACAAATCCGCAAAAGCAATGGTTGATTTCTTAAAAGAGGAAGGTTTTGAGGTAGAAACCGGTCTTGGAGAGATTGAGACTGCTTACAAAGCAACATTTGGTCACGGAAAGCCGGTGATCGGTATCCTTGGCGAGTTCGATGCTCTTGACGGTATGAGCCAGCAGGCAGATGTGGCAGAGAAGATCGCGCGTGAAGGTACAACATGCGGTCATGGATGCGGCCACCATATGCTTGGTACTGCAGGCATTGGCGCAGCGATGATGATCCGTGATTATTTCAAAGAGACAGGCAAAGAGGGTACGGTTGTATTCTTTGGATGTCCGGGTGAAGAGGGAGGTTCCGGTAAGGCGTATATGGCAAGAGCCGGTGTCTTCAATATTTGTGATATCATTCTTTCCTGGCATCCGGGCGGAGCAAACGGTGTTATGACCGGTTCCTTCCAGGCGAACTGTCAGGTATACTTCAAGTTTAAAGGTACAACAGCTCATGCAGCAGGTTCTCCGCACCTTGGACGTTCCGCGCTCGATGCAGTTGAACTGATGAACGTTGGCGTAAACTATATGCGTGAGCATATGGAGTCCACAGACAGAATCCACTATGCGGTTCTCGATACCGGCGGAATTTCTCCGAACGTAGTTCAGGCGAAGGCAACGGTTCTTTACCTGATCCGTTCTATTAATACAGAAAAAGTTCTCGCACTTTATGAGCGTGTACAGAAGATTGCAAGAGGTGCAGCGCTCATGACAGAGACAGATGTTGAGATCATCTTTGATAAGGGATGCTCTAATGTAATCTCTAACAGCGTTCTGGAGGATCTGCTCCACGAATCCATGGAGAAGGTTGGTGTTCCGGAGTATACAGAAGAAGAGCTGGCTTACGCTCAGCAGTTTACAAACACATTCAGCGATGCGCAGTTTGCGTCTGAGCTTGGTGTTTCCTGTGCTACAAAGAAGATCAAAGATGCAACACTCAAGAGAATCCGTGAAGAGGGTCCGATGCATAAGTTCGTAGTACCGCACCAGCATCGTGATGAGTACTTTATGGGATCTTCCGACGTAGGTGATGCAAGCTATTGCGCTCCGACTGCTCAGTTCGTAGGTGCTACATATGCAGCAGGTTCTCCGGCTCATTCCTGGCAGATGGTTGCTCAGGGTAAGTCTTCTGTAGCTCACAAAGGCCAGACATACGCAGCAGAAGTTATTGCTGATGCAGCGATCCGTGCAATTGAGAACCCGGCTATTATCGAGGCTGCTAAGGCAGAGTTCCTTGAGGTAACAGGCGGCAAGCCGTACCAGTGCCCGATTCCGGCAGAGGTAAAACCGGCGGCTTCCAGAATGTAATCAGATGACGTTTCCTGACCCGAAGAGCGCTCCCTGCTCTTCGGGTATTTTAAAAAAGAAATAAGCGAAAAGAGTCGTTTTTAATGAAGATTGGCTGTGCAATTTTGGCAGGCGGAAAAAGTTCCAGAATGGGAACAGACAAGGCCCTGCTGGAATACGAGGAGAAAAAATTTATCGAGCAGATTGCAGAGGAGCTTTCCTGGTTTGAGGAACGCATCATTGCGAGAGGAAACAATGGCGGATTATCAGTGGAGATCGAAGAGGCATGGAAGGTAATTCCGGATCAGTATCCGGATCATGGTCCTATCGGAGGGCTTCATGTGGCTTTATCAATCTGTGAATCGGAGGCATTGTGTGTGGTAACGTGTGATATGCCTCTGATCAGAAGTGAGCTGGTCCGAAGACTTTGCGGGGAAATGCATCATGCGTACGATGCTGTGATTTCCGTCGGAATGAACGGGAAAATCCATCCTCTTTGCGGTGTATACCGGAAGTCTGCGCTTCCTGTGCTGGAGGAGCAGATTATTTCGGATAGGAACCGGGTAATGGAAGCTCTTAAAAAACTGCGGGTAAAATATGTGAGCATAAATTCGCCTGAACAGGCACATCAGCTGGCGAATATCAATACGCCGCAAGAATATGAAATCCTGAAAATGGATATGCGTTCCATGTTGTAAAGGAGTTCGGATATGAGGCATTCAAGATTAGCAAGTCTTAATTTCATGGCTTTATGTTGTGTCCTTGGTTTATTCACGAAAAAATTAATCAATCCGCTGGCAAATGTGATCACAGAAGCTCTCCACATTCCGGGCGGGATCAGCACCGGATTTTCGATTATGTTTCTGGTTGTAGCAGCGGAAGTCGTGCGTGGTGGAAGGCAGAATAATGATGCGTGGAAATATTGCGGTACTCTGATGGGAATGGTGCAGGGATTTCTGGCACTGTGCCTTGGAAGGATCGGAAGTATGGGACTTCTGGCACCGCTTGGTTATCTTGTGCCGGGAGTGGCGATTGATCTGGTCTATGGACTCGGCCGTTGTTTCGGCTTTGACCGGACAGAACGGATGGTATTTTCCAATGCACTGGCTGCAGTAATGGCTTCTGTGACAGCAAATATCATTGTTTTCCGCTTGTGGGGACCGGTGTTGTTTCTGTATTTGTGTGTTTCTGCGATTAGTGGGGTGATTTATGGTTTCCTTGGAGTGCTGATTGCGGAAAAACTGGAGCGTTCTGGAATTGTGAATAAACGAAAGGCCCCTTTATTATGAAAAAGCATAGAGTCAAAATATTGATAATAGTATTAGTACTGTTTACAATTCTGGCAGCAGCTCTTCATTTAAATACAAGAAAAGCTGTTCCGGAGGGAACCATTCAATTAACTGCCGGAGAAAAAGAGATCAAAATGGATATTTCTAAATTTGCTTTTGAGCAGGTGAACGGTATCCGTGTGAATGGAAGAGGCGAGGAGATTCCGGTAAATGGGCCGGGAATTGCAGTCAAAGATGTACTCGCCCTGGCGGAGATCACAGATTATGAAGTTGTCAAAGTGATTTCCGGTGATTCTTACAGTGCAGAAATTTCTGCAGATGAAGTGAAGGATAGAACAAAAGCATTTTTGCTTTATGATGAAGAAAATGAACTCCGCCTGGTGGTGTTCGGAGATGCCAACAGCAAACGAAGCGTATCCGATGTGGTGCAGATCGTGGTGGAGTAGAAAATATATATACAAGGAGGCTGCGTATGGAACTGAAAGGAAAGATAATCGATTTTTTAGGTGACAGTATTACAGAAGGTCATAGTGTAGAGGACATTCCGAACAATCGCTATGACAATGTATTGAAACGTTTGTGTGGTTTGCAGGCAGTCTATAATTATGGAATCGGAGGAACCCGTATTGCTCATCAGTATAAACCGAGTGAAAAGGCAAGATGGGATTTGAATTTCTGCGGCCGTGCTTATGACCTGTATCCGGACGCAGATATTATTGTCGTTTACGGCGGCGTAAACGATTATTATCACGGAGATGCTCCGTTTGGTGAGATCGGAGATAAAACGCGAGAGACATTCTGTGGAAGCGTGGATTTTCTGCTTAGCTTTTTACATGAGACATATCCGAAGGCAAAGGTTGTGTTTATGACACCGGCTCATTGCCTGAATGACGGGAAACCGTCTGCCAGTCTGCACAAACATGTGCCTGGTTATCCACTGATCAAATATGTACGTGCGATCGAAGAAATTGCCGCATTGCACGGTGTTCCGGTGTTGAATCTGTTTGAAAAATTACCGATCGATCCCAATGATCCGGACGACTGTCAGACATACACAGCGGAGGGGCTGCATTTTAATGATGCAGGTCACAGAATTATTGCAGAGACTTTAAAAACATTTTTAGAGGAATTATAGGCGATAGTCCACTCTGTCAGAAAACTGTCAGAACTTTCCAGAAATTATTATGAAAAAAGTAAGGAAAAAACGGTCGAAATATGGTATGATTATGTCAAGATTGGGGGAGTATGCCCCTGAGTTTTCGGAATGAAGACTGAGAATTACGAATATAAGATAAACAGGAGGACCGTTATGGAGCAGATTAATATTCTTGTGGTAGATGATGAGAAAGAAATTGCCGACCTGGTAGAAATCTATCTTGTCAGTGACGGCTATAAAGTATTTAAAGCGAATAATGCTCTGGATGGACTGGAGCTGATCGAGAAAGAAGACATTCATCTTGTGCTTCTGGATATTATGATGCCGGGAATGGATGGTATGGAGATGTGCAGACGGATCCGTGAGACCAGCAACATTCCGATCATCATGGTAAGTGCGAAGTCCACAGACCTGGATAAGATCCTGGGACTTGGAACCGGTGCGGACGATTATATGGTGAAGCCGTTCAATCCGCTGGAACTGACTGCCCGTGTGAAATCTCAGCTGAGACGTTACACACAGCTCAATCCAAACAGTAATCAGGTGCAGACATCCAAAAATGAAATCAATATCCGTGGACTTTCTATTAATAAGGACAATCACAAAGTGGTGGTTTACGGAGAAGAGATCAAGCTGACACCGATCGAATTTGAGATCCTTTATCTGCTGGCATCCAATCCGGGCCGTGTTTTCAGCACCGATGAGATCTTCGAAAAGGTTTGGAATGAAAAGGTTTACGAGGCCAACAACACCGTTATGGTACATATCCGTCGTCTTCGCGGTAAGATGAAAGAAGATACAAGACAGAATAAGATTATCACTACAGTATGGGGAGTAGGATACAAAATTGAAAAATAATATCGGCGGGCGCTTCTATACGCAGGTAATCTCGAACATTTTGTACAGCATGTTGATTGCCTGCCTGATTGAAGTGTTCTTAATAACCAATATCGATATGCTCGTTACATATCTGATGGAATCGGGAAGCAGCCTTGCTCCGTTTACGGGGATTTTCCGCATGGGAACGGTTACAACGATCCTTTATGTGATCTTTGGAATTATGATCTTTTCCTTTACGTTTCTGCTCCTCCAGAGAAAGTCTTTGAAATATATCGGAAAGATTGCCAGTGCAGTGCAAAATATTTCCGAAGGTGATCTGAATACGGAAATCGAAGTTTTGGGAGACGATGAGTTCTCGATGATCGCAGCGAATCTGAATCGCATGGAGGAGGAGATCCGCGAGCTGATGGATAAGGAGAGAGAATCTGAACGTACGAAAAATGAGCTGATCACCAATGTGGCTCATGACCTCAGAACTCCGCTGACTTCCATTATCGGATATCTGGAACTGCTTTCCAAGGGAATTCCGCTTCCGCAGGAAATGCAGCAGAAGTACATCGAAATCGTATATACCAAGGCAAAACGTTTGGAAAAACTGATCGAGGATCTGTTTGGATTCACAAAAGTAGGCAAGGTATCCATGAATGTGGGAACCGTAGACATTGTTAAGCTTCTTGGCCAGCTTTTGGAGGAATTCTATCCGAGTTTTGCGGAGAAGGATCTGGTTTATGAACTGGTCAGCAATGTTCCTGCAAAGACGATCACGGCAGACGGAAATCTTCTGGCGAGACTGTTTGACAATCTGATTAACAACGCGATCAAATATGGTGCAGACGGAAAGAAAGTTCTGGTCAATGTATTTGCAGAGGAAGAGATCGTTACGATTTCTGTGACCAACTATGGACATGTGATCCCGGCAGATGAACTTCCGTTTATTTTCAATAAATTTTACCGGGTGGAGCAGTCACGTTCCACACAGACGGGAGGAACCGGTCTGGGGCTTGCCATTGCGAAGAATATCGTAGATATGCACGGCGGTACGATTTCGGTCGCCAGCGACCTGAACGGAACCGTCTTTACGGTAAAATTACAAGTAAATTTTGACGTAAACAGGGAGAATTTCAGAGCGATAGGATGAAAAACATGAGTAAACGAAACTATGCAGTGATCTTTTCACTGATTCTTACGCTTTTTTGCTGCAGCCTGACCGGCTATGCAGCTGCAAAGAACGGACCTCCTGTATCGATGGAGGTCTCTTCTATTTATGGAGAAATTGGGAAGATGGGAGTCCATGTTCCCGTTTCCGTGAGCCTTTATAATCAGGAATCCGAACCGTTTGAAGGAATCCTTGCGGTTCAGACACTGGAAAATGGAACCGAAGAGGGAAAAGAGGTTTATGAATATCAGTATCTGGTGGAGATTGCGGTTGCGGAGACAAAGCAGATGGAATTATATGTTCCGCTCGGACAGCGCAGCAATGACATTCATGTGATCTTAAAGAAAAATAATGGGGAAACCATTTTAAGCCAGACGATGAGTTTTGATGTTGCGAGAAATACAGGCCGTCTGCTGATCGGCGTGCTTTCTGACCGTGCGGAGCAGTTGGCATATCTGGATGAGGTCAGCCTGAATTACGGAATGGTTCAGTCCCGGATGCTTGTTCTGGATGAACAAACGATTCCAGAAGATGCAAAGGGGCTGGAACTGCTGGATCTTCTGGTCATATCTCATTATGAAACAGACCGCCTTTCGGAAACTCAGATAGAGGCAGTGAAAACGTGGGTTGAGAATGGAGGAACTTTGCTGATCGGTACGGGTGCGACCGTATACAGCACACTCGGTTCACTTGCGGATGGGCTTGTGGAGCTTCCGATCGGAGGCATCTTTTATGAGAATGTAAATCTTGGAACGGAATATGCAGAGCGCGCGCCGGGTGATGCGGAAGTAAATATGGCGTATGCAGATCTTGTCATTCCAAACGGTATGGTGATAGAGGAAAGCGACGGGATCCCGTTACTGACTGCGGTAACACGCGGCAGCGGAAAGATTGGCATTTTCAGTTATTGCCTGGATGAGATCACAGAATTTGTGGAAAAGAATCCGAACTATGTGGCGAGCATGTTGACAACCGTGCTGGGTGAAGATGAAGTTTCCAATTTGTATTACTATAGTTCTTATGGATCGGACGAGGAATATTGGAATGCGTACAGTCTGGTTAATACCGGAAGCGCAGACCGCCTTCCGAATCTTGGAGTATATTCGCTGGTGATCGTTGCCTATATTGTTTTGGTAGGTCCGGGTCTGTATCTGTTTTTGAAGAAAAAGGATATGAGCCGCATTTACGGTACAACTGTGCTGGCTTCCTCCATTGCAGTTTCCTGTATCGTATATGTCTTAGGTGTGGGAACAAGATTCACATCACAGTTTTTCCATGTTGCGTCAATTCTTGAGATTGATGGTGTTCATGTTGAGGAGACCTCTTATCTGAGCGTTCAAACTCCGGACAGCCGGTCATTGTCCATGACAGTTCCAACTGCGTATGACGTGACTGCCCTGACGAGGACCAGCCGGTACAATGAACAGGAGATCGAGGATTTTCAACCGGAAAAAGACGGAACAGTAAGAATCCGCGAGGACCGTCAGGGAACGACGGTCTTTACAAAGAAGTCGAAAGCGTTTGAACCGAAATTTTTTAAAGTGACGAAAAAAGGAGATCTGGTTTCTCAGGGAAATATTTCCGGAAAACTGGAGTGGTATGACGGAAAACTCTCCGGAACGATCGAAAATCATTTTCCGTTTGCGCTGGAAGATGCGGCACTTATCTTGTATGGTCAGATGTATATGATCGGAGACATGGAGTCCGGAGCCGTTCTGAATTTGGACGAGGAGGAATTGCTGGTTTGGCCGGTCAGCATGTCTTATGTGGCTGCTTCTGCGGTCATCGGTGCTGATGCAGACGAAGAAATTTCCGACAGCGAATATCTGGAGGATCGAAGCCGGAGCAATCTGTATTCGCATTATCTTGGAAATGAATTTTATAAGTACACTTCGGAAGCCTGCCTTCTGGCGATCGGTCCGGACGGAGGAATTCTCAGTGACAGCGCGATACGGGAGCAGTCCGCCGATGGTGTGACGCTCTATGCGGCAAATATTTCTGTTTCTTCCGGAGAAGAAGAGGTCGTTTATCGAAGTGCATTAAAATATGATCCGGAAGTTACATCCGGAAGCGGTGTGATTTATGGAGACGGACTTTCTATGTACGGAACTGAGCCGATCGCAGTGGAGTACTTTCTGGGCGAAGAGCTTAACGTCGAGCAGATTTCATTCCTTCCGGTATCGGAGCGATTCCTGGAAGAGCCGGAGTATTATTATCTGAAGAAGTTTGATGGTGCGGCATATTTTTACAACCAGACAACGAGAATGTATGACAGGGTCGATCTGTCGAAAGTTCATTTTACGGTAGAGGAGCTTCGTCCGTATCTGACTCAGAAAAACAGTGTGACAGTCAAATATACGGTTGGCGAGAGCCAAACAGCGGGAAGCACATTGCTGCTGCCTCATCTTATGGTAACAGGGAGGGAAGGCTGATGCTGAAAATCCATGGACTGAAGAAAAAATTTGGAAACTTTCAGGCGTTAAACGGTCTGGATATGGAAATTGAAGAGGGCGCGCTTTATGGTTTCGTCGGCCCTAATGGAGCCGGAAAGACAACTGCGATCCGGATTCTGACCGGTCTGCTGCTTCCGGATGAGGGAACGGTGGAGATCGCAGGAAAGGACGCTGTCAGGTACAGAGAAGAGGTAAAGACGTTATTTGGATATGTGCCGGACGAGTTTGGTATGTATGACAATCTGAAAGTCTGGGAATATATGGAGTTTTTTGCATCCTGTTACGGAATGAGCGGACTTGTGGCCAGAAACCGCTGCAGCGAGCTTTTGGAGCAGGTGCGTCTGGATGAACGTGCAGATGCATTTGTGGACAGTTTGTCGCGAGGTATGAAACAGAGACTCTGCCTGGCGAGAGCGCTGATCCATGACCCGAAACTTTTGGTGCTGGATGAGCCGACCTCCGGAATGGATCCAAGAAACCGTATGGAGTTTAAAGAGGTTCTGAAGGAATTGTGCGCAGAAGGAAAGACCATTCTGGTAAGTTCTCATATTCTTTCTGAGCTGTCTCAGATGTGTACGGATATCGGTATTATCGATGCAGGAAAGATTGTTTTATCGGGAAGCATGTGGGAGATTTTAGAGAAGGTAAATGATTCCAATCCGCTGCTGATCAAAGTGTTTGACCGAAGAGATGCTGCAGTCCGGCTGCTCAGACAAGAGCCTGCGGTAAAAACCATTGCGATCCGCGAAGAAGATATTGTGGTACAGTTTCACGGAGATTATGAAGCGGAAGCAGTCTTGCTGAAGAAGATGGTTGATGCAGGAATTCCGGTCAGTGGATTTATTCGCGAGCAGGGAGATCTGGAGAGTATTTTCATGCAGATTACAAACCGTGAAAAAGGAAAGGTGGTGCTGACCAGTGAAGAGTAATCCGGTTTACAAGAGGGAGACCACGGTGCGCTCCAGAAGTCTTCGTATGCCGCTGGTCATCTTTGCCTTTAACGGTGTCCTTGCATTGGCGGCACTTTTGAATATGTATCAGACCGTAGCTCAGGTGCGGAGCACATCGACGATTCAGTATTCTACATTTTTAGATTTGTACGCCTTTGTTGCAACGCTGGAGTTTTTACTGCTGATGTTTATCATGCCTGCCCTTACGTCAGGAAGTATCAGCGGTGAGAGGGAACGTCAGACGCTGGAGCTGTTATTTACAACAAAAATGTCTCCGGGCGACATTATCATGGGAAAATTATTTTCCGCAGTAGAACAATTACTGGTTTTGGTGGCATCCAGCCTTCCGATCGTTCTTCTGACCTTTGTATACGGAAGTGTAGATTTTAGAGACCTTGGACTTCTTCTGGTCTGCTTTATCATTGTTGCCTTTTATGCGGGCGGAATCGGAATCTTATTCTCCGCTCTGCTGCGCAGATCTACATTTTCCAATGTCTGTACATACGGCGTGCTGCTGTTCATTGTAGTGGGTACATACATGATGAATGTCTTTTTATTAAATATGAATCAGATTCAGATCAGTAACATGGTGCTGCAGCCCGGAATGGAACGGCCGATAGCCGATACCGGAGTGGCGGTGTGGGCGCTTTTACTCAATCCGGCAGCCACATTTGCAGAAATTTTAGGAAGTCAGGTTTCCGGCGGAGGCAGTATCCTGTCGATCCGCAGTTATTTTGGCAGCAACACAGGGAGCTTTTTGTTAAAATACTGGATTCCGATCAGCCTTGCGGTACAGAGCATCGTTTCTTTTGCAGTGATCCGCAGTGCGGTATATTGTCTGAATCCGGTAAAAAATGAAAAGAAATAGGAGAGAGAAATGTTTTATATCGGATGTCATTTGTCCTGCGCAAAAGGATATCTGCCGATGGTAAAGGAGGCAGAAAAAATTGGAGCGACAGCATTCCAGTTTTTCACAAGAAATCCTCGCGGCGGAAATGCGAAAGCACTGGATGATGCAGATTTAGAGGCGTTTTTGAGAAAAAAAGAAGAGCTGGGGATCGGATCACTGGTTGCCCATGCACCCTATACGTTAAATGGCTGTTCGGCAGATGAGAGTGTGCGTGATTTTGCATGGAGAACCATGAGGGAAGATCTGGAACGCCTTGGGAAAATCCGGACCGTTGCAGAAAGGAATGGACTTGTTCCGGCAGAGATTTATTATAATTTCCATCCGGGAAGCCATGTGAAGCAAGGAACGGAGGTCGGCATTCGTCTGATTTCTGAGATGTTAAACGGAATCCTGACTCCGGAACTTAGAACAACCGTGCTGCTGGAGACGATGGCAGGAAAGGGAAGTGAAGTCGGAGGCACATTCGAAGAGCTTCGTGAGATCATAGACCGGGTGGAATTTTCCGATAAAGTCGGCGTGTGTCTGGATACTTGTCATGTCTGGGATGGCGGTTACGACATCGTATACGATCTGGATGGTGTTTTGAATGAGTTTGACCGGGTGATCGGACTGAAACGCCTGAAGGCGATTCATTTAAACGACAGTTTGAATGTGAAGGGTGCCAGAAAGGACAGACATGCGAAGATCGGGGAGGGCCAGATCGGGCTGGATGCGATGGTGCGGATCATTAATCATCCGTCACTCAGACATCTGCCGTTTTGTTTGGAAACTCCGAATGAATTAGATGGATATGCAAGGGAAATTGCTCTGTTAAGATCAAAGAGAGAGGTTGAGAAAAAATGTCAGTAATGTCTTATAAATGCCCGAACTGTGGAGGCGGATTAATCTTTAATCCGGAGAAGCAGAAACTGACATGTGAATATTGCCTGTCGGAATTCTCGGAAAATGAGATGGAAGAAGGACAGGAACCGGAGTGTGTTTCTGCTGAAAGTATGGATTCAGGGACGCGGGAAGAGGCAGTGGTCTATGTCTGTCCAAGCTGTGGTGCAGAAATTGTGACAGATGAGACAACGGCTGCGACGTTCTGTTACTATTGTCACAATCCGGTCGTACTGTCCGGACGTGTATCCGGAGAGTTTCTTCCGGATTACGTTCTCCCGTTTGCAATAGACAGGAAACGGGCAGAAGAAATGTTTTTGACCTGGATCAGCAAGAAAAAGTTTGTTCCGCATAGTTTTTACGATAAGAACCAGTTAGAAAAGCTGTCCGGTGTGTATTTCCCGTATTTGCTTTACAGCTGTCAAGTGGATGGAAAGATCGAGGCAGAGGCTGAAAAACAGAGAACCTGGACGACCGGAAATACGAGATTTACGGAACATAAACAGTACCGTATCCGGAGGGAAGGAACGCTGGATGTGAAAAATCTGGCCAGAAATGCTTTATCAAAGAGCAACAAAGAACTGGTAGAAGGTGTGCTTCCATTCGAAACGGATGCGATGGTACCGTTCCAGACCAACTATCTGTCCGGATTTATGGCAGAAAAGCGAGATATGGACAGTGCCGGTTTCACAGAGGAAGCAGAGAAGGAAGTAAAAGAATACACCATTCAA
The DNA here is from genome assembly GCA_015057755.1 of Lachnoclostridium sp. The sequence continues at coordinate 22,869 of SVDR01000001.1, read as the reverse complement.
AATCTGACTTCCACGATGAGCGAATACAGTTCCGTCCGCGTGCAGGACAGTGAAACGAGGATCCGGGGAGCAAAGTGGCAGTATGCGATGCTGCCGGTCTGGGTCATGACTTATCGCCACAAGGAACAGGGAAAAACGTATTATTTTACCATGAATGGACAAAACGGTAAGATCTGCGGAAAACTTCCGGTTGACGGTAAGAAAATAGCCGGATTATTTGCAGGTGTTTTTGCACCAGTGTTTGCAGTTTTGATGATAGGAGGCTGGTTCCTATGATGAAACATTTCAGACTGTGGTTAATAGTAGCAATGATGGGAGTACTTCTTTGCTGCGGAACTGTGTTTGCGGCTGAAGGAGTATCGGATAAACAGCGGGTTTATGATCAGGCAGATCTGTTCGATCATCAGGAAGAGAGAGAACTAGAATCGAAGATTTCCAATCTGCAGGAAATGATGGATATGGGGCTGGCTGTTGTGACGATCGAAGAAAACAGCGGTTCCGCCAGAGAGTACGCAGATGATTTTTATGAATCATATGACGTAGGATTCGGTGATGATCATGACGGCGCATTATTCCTGATCGATATGGAAAATGGGGAGCTGTGGATTTCCACAGAAGGAAAGATGATCCGTTATCTCACCGATGACCGAATCGACAAAATCCTGGACAATGCGATTGAATATGCTTATGACGGTGCGTTTTATGAATCTGCGTATGCATTTCTGGAGGGCGCAGAGCAATTCTACAACGTGGGAATTCCTTCAGATCAGTATAATTATGACACAGAAACCGGGAAAGTGGATCGCTATAAATCCATTCAGTGGTATGAGTTTTTGATCGCGCTCGTTGTGGCGGCTGCAGTTGGCGGCGGTGCGGTGTTAGCCGTTGTGCATGAGTACGGCATGAAGAACGACGGATCGAGAATGTCGGCAAATTTCCGTCTTTCCTATCGCAGAGACAGTGCTTTTACTCTTGGAAATGTTCTGGCAGATGTATTATTAAACAGCTATGTGACACGTACGGTGATCCGCGCCCAGAATAATTCTGCGTCTGGAGGCAGCGGACGAACCGGCGGAGGCCGGTCTTCCACGCATCGCTCCGGAAGCGGACGCGTGCATGGAGGCGGCGGAAGGAAATTTAAATAATATCGGTATTACAGGGAGTCGGAGGAGAAATCTTCCGGCTCTTTTTGCTGATTGACACGTGTCCATTCTTTTGTTCCTTCAACCTTTACGACCTGACTCTGATTTTGGTGCAGGAAGTTCATCAATTCGTAACAGTCGATCCAGATTTCATTGTTTCCTTCTTTTTGGGACTCATCGAAAATAAGCTGAAGACCAAAATGAAGATGAGGCGTATCAATGTTGTTGGTATTTTCCGTTGCACTGTATCCGGTCCGTCCCAAATATCCGATCACATCCCCGGCTGTGACAACGGTTCCGATTTCCAGATTGCTCTGGTAAGGATAGTTTTTCCTGAGATGTGCGTAGTAATAATAACGTTTTTGATCGAAGCTCCGGATCCCGATCCGCCAGCCGCCATACTGGTTCCAGCCAAGTGCTTCTATGTATCCGCTTTCGACGGCAATAATGGGGGTACCCACCTGTCCCATCATATCGTGTCCCAGATGCTGGCGTTTGTAGCCGTAGGAGCGGGAGACTCCGAAGTCGTCATAGTCATTGTAAGGGAAGCCTTTTGCAATGGGAGAATAGGCTTTCAGCCCATATTTTTTGATCCATTCTCCGTTTTCTTCTATTTCAAAATATCCAACCATTCCTCCAAGAACTGCCGAGTAGGCTTCCTGATAGTAGTCATAGTATTTCATATCCTGTGTTATGTTTTCCATAGTCTCTCCCTCTTCCAGACGTTTGATCAAATGGTCCAGATCTGTCTGTTTGAAATGGGAAAAATCGCCTCCGTAACGGGCTCCCAGATATGCGAGAAGTTCGATCCAGTCAAAATGCAGTTCATTCTGGCAGGAATTGATATCCAGTTCCAGTGTTTGATTCAGAAGGGAGGTGGGCACAGTAAAATCAACCCACCGGATATAGTCTTTTTCCGCAGCAGGCGAGGCGGTTGCAGGTTCTGTTTTCGTATGACAGAGAGAAAGGGAGAGGAATGTAAGGAGAAGTAATTGGATTGCTATTATTATAGAAGATTTCGACATGAGATACTCCAATCTTGAATCCCGGTTATTGAGCTTTGCATATTGGAAAATATATGTAAGAGAAATGCAGAATATGCCCGCGACCGAGGTGGACACGGAACCAGATTTGTGATATGATTAGACTATCTTTGGAAAGGACGGATTTACAAACATGAAAAAGTTAGAAGAGTACGTAATCAGTATTCCGGATTTCCCGGAGCCGGGAATTATCTTCCGTGATGTTACTTCTATTTTACAGGATGCAGACGGTCTTCATCTGGCAATTGAGCAGTTGATCGATATGGTAAAGGATCTGGAGTTTGATGTAGTGGTAGGAGCAGAGTCCCGTGGATTTATCTTTGGTACACCGGTGGCTTATGAGCTTCACAAAGCTTTCGTTCCGGCTAGAAAACCGGGCAAACTTCCGAGAGAAACTGTATCCAGAGAGTATGAACTGGAATATGGCAAAGGAACGATTGAACTTCACAAAGATGCGATCAAACCGGGCCAGAAAGTTGTTATTATCGATGACCTGATCGCAACAGGCGGCACAGTTGAAGCAATCGCAAAGCTCGTAGAAGAACTGGGCGGCGAAGTTGTTAAGATCTGTTTTGTAATGGAGCTGGCAGGACTGGAAGGCAGAAAGAAACTGGAAGGTTATGATGTAGAATCCGCAATCATTTACGAGGGCAAATAAGAAATGAAGCTTGACTGGAGTCGAAGATGATCCGTCTCCAGTCAAAATTTTACTCTTTAAAAAGAACATATGTTCGAATATAATGGTGGTAAGAAATGAGAGAAGTAGTATTTAAGATGGAGCGTCCCGGTCTGGTAGAAGAGGGACAGACCGTGGAGATCAGTGAGTCTGTGACTCCGATCAATGTAAACTATATGATTGAGCCGGCAGTTGCGATGTCGGGATTGTTTAAGTTTAATGAACGTCTAAAAAGCCGTCAGGGTGTGGTGAAATCGATCATTCAGAATGATCGCGGCTATTATGTGACGGTGGAGTTTGACGAGTAAGACAGGATTTGCGGAAGAGGTGTTGCATGAAATTTTTTCATCTTTCGGATTTGCATATAGGAAAACAGCTGCATGGTTTTTCCTTGATTGAAGATCAGCGGTATATTCTGGACAGGATTCTGGACCTGATCGCTGAGAGGAAACCGGACGCAGTGCTGGTGGCTGGAGATATCTACGATAAATCCATGCCGAGTGCAGAGGCAGTGGCATTATTTGATGAATTTGTGACAAAACTGGCCGGGATTCCGGATGGTCCGGTGATCTGTATGGTCAGCGGAAACCACGATTCAGGAGAGCGACTTTCCTATGGAAGCCGTTTGTTTGCTGAGCACAGGATTTTTATCGCAGGCAATGCTCCGGGAAGCGACCAGCCTAAGGTAACGTGCGTACAGCTCTCGGACGAAGAGGGAATTGTTAATATTTATCTGCTGCCGTTTTTCCGTCCGTCCTTTGTCCGGGAGATTCCGGGCTTGGAAGATGTAAAAACCTACGAAGATGCGATGCGTGGTCTGATCGGTCAGACGGGACTGGATGAGAAGGAGCGCAATGTGCTTCTTTGTCATCAGTTTTTTACAAAAAGCGGAAAAGAGCCGGAGCGTTCCGACTCGGAGACGGTCCATGTGGGAGGGCAGGACAATATTGATGTGGCTGCTGTCAGCGGGTTTGATTATGTGGCCGCAGGCCATATCCACAGACCGCAGAACCTTGTATTTATGCCGGAAGAAGGAAGGATCGTGCGGTATTGCGGCTCTCCGTTAAAGTATTCTGTTTCAGAAGCCGACAGGGAAAAGTCTGTGACAGAGATTACGCTTGGAAAGAAAGGCGAGATTCGGATGGAGCTTCTTCCTCTTGTACCGCTTCATGATGTGAGAAAGATTCAGGGAACGTTGGCGGAGCTGACTTCCCCTCTTATTCTGGCGGCTGCAGATCCGGACGACTATGTCAGTGCAGTGCTTACGGATGAAGAGGAACTGTATGAGCCGGGACAGGCACTGGCGCGCGTATATCCGCACCTGCTGGAGTGGCGTGTGGAAAATTCAAGAACGCGTTATGAGATGCAGGACGTGGTAATTCGTGAAGAAAAGAAGAGTGTGCTGGAATTGTTTGGTGATTTTTATGAGCAGATGCGGGGAGAGCCACTGAGCGAAAAGCAGATGGAAGTGATGCAGAAGGTGATGCAGGCTGTGGGAGGTGACAGGGATTGAAACCGTTAAAACTGACTATGAACGCCTTTGGTTCTTATGGAAAAGAGACGGTCATTGATTTTACGAAGGCGGATCATGGCTTGTTCCTGATCACAGGAGATACAGGGGCCGGAAAAACGACGATTTTCGACGGCATTACTTTTGCGATATATGGTGAGACCAGCGGTGGAAAGCGCGATGGAAAGATGATGCGCAGCCAGTTTGCGGCACCGACGGATGAGACCTTTGTGGAACTGACATTTTCCTATCACGGAGAGATTTACACGGTTCGACGCAGTCCGGAATATATGCGGGAAAAGAAACGCGGAAGCGGTCTTGTGAAAGCGGCAGCTTCCGTGGAACTTACGATGCCGGATGGAACTGCGTTCCGTGGAAAGATGAAAGAGACCGATAAAAAGCTTTGTGAGATCATGGGCATTGACCGGGAGCAGTTTACACAGATTGCGATGATCGCGCAGGGAGATTTTCTTCGTCTGCTCCACGCAAAATCGGATGAGCGGAAAAAAATCTTTTCTACTATTTTCCAGACGGGACTGTATCGGAAAGTCGAAGAGGAACTCTGGGAGAACAGGAAGAATTTAAAAGAGAAGATCAGCGGAACAGAAGAACGTCTGAAAGCCTATGTTCAGGGAATTCAGATCCCGGAAGGAGCGGAAGCTTCGGAACTGACAGACAGGATCAGGAATCAGGACACCGCGGATCCGGCCGTGATACGCGAGGTTCTGGAGCAGTTTTTCGTTCTGGATGAAACGAATTTGAACCGGATTTTCGGACCGCTTTCGGAGACAGAGCTCCAGTACCATGCATTATTGGAGAAGCGTGGTCGGGCAAAGAGTGACAACGATATTTTGAGCAGTTTTGAAAAGGCGCGTACAGAGCTTCAGTCTTATGAAAAACAGGAGGAAGTATTTACTGTAAAGAACATACAGTTGGAAAAAGCGGAGCGGGCATATCGTGTCCAGCCATTTTTGGATAAGCGAAAGATGGCGGAGCGTACTTTGGGAGAGACGAAGCAAACGGAAATAAAAATGGTTCATCTCAACGAAGACTTGTTTGCAGTCCTTTTGCATGCGGCAGAGGCTGTGATCGATCCGAACAGACAAAAAGAGTTTTCTCAGACGATGAAGCATGCAGACGTTCAGGAAATGATGGTCTGGATTTCTGAGTGGAGGTCAGAGGAAAAAGAGATGATAGCTGCCGGGCAGCGGAAACAGGAACTGGACCGCAGAGCAGACCGTCTGAATCGTACAGAACGTGAATGTCAGAAAAAAGCGATGGTCCTGGAACAGAAGATGGAGCTTCTTACCGAGTCCAGAGAACAGTATGGAAGGCTGCAGGAGCAGTTTTTCCGGGAGCAGGCAGGAATTCTTGCGAAGGAAAAGCTGGTTTCAGGGTGTCCGTGTCCAGTCTGCGGATCTTTGGAGCATCCCAATCCGGCCAGATTATCGGAACATGCAGTAACTGAGGCAGAAGTCAGAGGTGCACAGGAAGTCTGGGAGAAGAAGCAGAAGGAATGTGAGATGCTGAGTCTGGAACTTCGCGGGGAACGTGCGAAGCTTGAGGAAGCAAAAACTCAGTTGGAGTTAGAGAGAAGATTGCTCCCGGAAAACTACGAAGTACGAAGGGAACATTTGAAAGCAGTCCTTGATGCTTCCGGGCGGTTTCTGGATGCAAAAGAGAGGCTGCAAAGAATACAGTTAGAACGTGCCAATGCGGAGAGACTTGCGCAGGATACCAGATATGAGTATGAAGAAAACCGGGAAAAAGAAGGGTTTGCAAATGAGGAAGAGTATCTGGAGGTTATGAACCAGTGGAAATCCAGAACGCAGGTGGAGCAGGAAAAAAAACGCAGCAATGCATATTTTACGGAGCTTCAGGAAAAGCGTGCAGCAGTTCAGACGCTGAGGCAGCAGTCTGAGGGCAAAGTGTATACAGATATGGCAGCCTTTGATCTGGAGATGAAGAGTCTGAAAGAAAAGAAAGAGAATCTTCAGGAACAGAAAGAACGGTGTGTAAGGATTCAAAAGAACCATGAAGAATTGCTGAAAACCCTGGAGAAGGAAGAAAAGAGTTACCGCACATTGCTTGAGGAGTTTCTTGTATATGATACACTCTGGCAGGCAGCGGGCGGCAGACTGAAAGGAAAAGTGCGTCTGGATTTTGAAACTTACGTGCAGCGCATGTATTTCGAAAAGATTCTGGCAGCGGCGAACAAACGCTTTCTGATATTTACGGATGGCAAGATGAAGCTGAAAAGCCGTCCGCTGGAAGAGATGGGAATGGTTGGAGCATCCGGACTGGAACTCAATGTATATGTGATGGGTACCGGAAAAGAGCGTGATGTGAAGACATTGTCCGGAGGCGAATCGTTCCTTGCTTCTCTGGCACTTGCATTAGGTCTCTCAGATGTCGTACAGAGTCAGGCGGGGTCCGTAAGGCTGGAATCGATGTTTGTGGATGAGGGCTTTGGTTCTCTGGACGACAGCACGAGAAGTCAGGCTATGCGGGTATTAAATGAGCTGGCAGGAGATGACCGCCTTGTCGGTATTATTTCACATGTAGATACTTTGAAAGACAGCATTGAGCGTAAACTTGTGGTAACACGCGGTTTACAGGGCAGTTCGGCAGTTTGGAGTTAAGAAGGGTATGTGGCGTATAGATAATCTTGAATTAAAGCAATATTTAGAGGAAATTGTATCTTGCGATGCATTTGAACTTCATAAAACAGAGACGGGTAATGGAAAACAGGAGTTTTATATCCCTTATATGATGAATGACGCTTTGGAATGTTATCTGATCCTTACCAATGGCACGATGACCGGCACTTACGATTCCGGATGCGAGGCGGAAATTTCTGTAGAAGTGCTGGATACCGAGCAGGGTTCGGCTGTGATTTTCCGACAGGGGGATAGTTCTGTCTTTACCATCTGGTATGAGGAGTGTTTTTGTGAACAGCGATGTTACCGATATGATCAGATCGGCCATTTCTGGGTCTCCGGAGAGGAACACTGGAGAAGACTGGTTTATATCATCGGAACGATCTGTGATAAGTATCGTTATATGGGAGCATCCGTCTGCAATGAAAAGGAGCAGACGCTGATGCCTCTGATGGAGTTTGCACCGTTTCGATCGTATTCTCCGATTCATGAATCTCTGGATGCCTATTATGAGGAAACGAAAGATGGTCTCCTTTGTATGAGGATGCTGGCAGCGGAAGCCGAGGACTGGGCGTTTATGCGTCTGCTCAAGCTGTATGAGCTGGCTCCATTTAAAACTCAGGCTACTCGGTTCCTGGCCAGAGCCATGCAGAGTCCGAAGCGAAACAGGCTCTACCAACTGATTTTCGAAAAAGTGAGAGAGGCCTCTGCCGGATATCCGGAGCGTGAGTATTCGGATGGATTACATGAGAAGATAAAGGATAGCCGCCGTAAGATACAGGAGAAGCTGCTGGCGGCTGGCTACGCGGGAACGTATCCGTTGTATTATAAAGAAAAACGGCAGATTTTCGTGATGGAAGAGCATCCGTTTACAATTTTGGAATCGGAACACTACGGATTCAAGATTCAGTATATGGTTTCAGAGACAGAGAGATGTGATAAGGAGTATTCTTTGAATGCCGGATTTTTCCGCGGAAAGGGCAATCGCGGATGGATTGAAAAAGACACAGATATTTAGGCTGTGTCTTTTTCAGTCTTTTGATGCAGCAACAGCAGCACCAATGCATAACAAACACAGACAAATCCGATCCGAACCATCGTCCAGGCGAACGCAGGCAGCATAGAGGAAACGGAAAGAGTTTCCGGCAGCAGCCGCTGGATTCCTAGAGCCATCAGCAGACAAAAGACCGGTTTTACCAGCACATCCCATGCATTGATAGAAAAGGGAACGAGTCTCCGGATGGAATAGCTGTGCAGCAGAACCAGAATAATTTCAGAGACCAGCATTCCCCAAAGGCATGCATGGATTCCAAAATGAGGGATTCCGAAAAAGACAAAAAGGAGCCGGATCAAAAGGGAGGCACAGTTGTTGATGAATGTGATCGTCGTTTTCCCAAGTCCGTTCAAGACGCTTCCCATGGTGGTTGCCAGATATAAAAATGGGCAGAGCCACGCGAGAATAGTAAGAAACGAGCCGGCATCGTGATTTTGGAAGACACTCATTCCCAGCTCAGAACCGAAAACGGTAAAAATACCGATGCAGAGAATTCCCATATAGAGGCTGCAGCGAACGGAAAGGGAAAGATTTTTGAGGATTCCGGAATTATTTCCGGCTGCCTGCTGTCTGGCAACGGTTGGCAGGAGCACGACTGCCAGCGAATTTACAATCGCAGAGGGAAACATGATAAAAGGTATAGCCATGCCGGTAAGTACTCCGTAAATGCTGACTGCTTGAGAATCGGTCAGCCCGAATTGTTCCAGTTTGTTAGGGATCATGATGGCTTCCGCACTTTGGAGCACATTCATGACCAGCCGGTTTGCCATCAAGGGGGCGGCAAGAGCCATCAGCGGGACGGCAGTTGTCTGAATGGCAGACGAAATGGAAGTTCGGGGCGCAGTCGTACGTGCAGTTTCGGACAAGATGAAAAAACTCAGCAGCACAAAAAGAGCAGAAACAGCCTCTCCAGCAAGAAGTCCCCAAACAGCGACAAGAGCTGTCACTTCATAGCCCATGGACTGCCTGATATCAACAACCAGAAAAACAGTAAAGATTCGTACGCACTGTTCTAAAAGCTGAGAGACAGCGGGAAGCTGGACATGGTTCTTGCCGTAAAAATATCCGCAGACACAGGCGTGAAGAGAGGTAAATGGAATCGCCAGTGCCAAAGCCGGCAGCAGAGGGGCGCACTGCGGTTCCATCAAAATATGTACAGCCAGAAATTCAGCCTGACTCCTGATCATGGCAGCCAAAATCAGGGAGATGGAAAAGGAGATCAGAAATCCGCATAGCAAAGTCTGTCTTGCCCGCTCTCGATTGGCGGCAGTAAATCTGGAAATGGCAGTCTGAATGGAACCGGCGCATAAGGAAAAGCAGATTCCGTAGATGGGAAATACCATTTGGTAGATACCCAGCCCTTCTGCACCGATGGTACGGGAGAGGCAGATGCGGTAGAAAAAGCCAAGAATTCTGGAAATCAGTCCGGCAGCAGTCAGAAACAAGGTTCCTGCGATCAGGGTATGGGTCTGAAAAAAGTGCTTAAAAGGCATAAATGGAGTCCTTGGGTAGTCTGTATCACTTTAGTATATGCCGATATTCGATAATAATTCCTAATATTATTATATTTTTCTTAAATATTCCATTTTCAGTTGAAATAATAGTGGAGTATCATATATAATGTAGAATAGTCCGGAGGGGTTCCGGGCATACAATATATAGTAGATGAGGCTTTTAACCTGTATTTACGGAAAGGCGGATTTATGAAAAAGGTAATTTATCTTGACAATGCGGCTACAACAAAGGTACGTCCGGAGGTTGTGGAGGCGATGCTCCCATATTATACGGAGTATTACGGAAATCCATCTTCTGTGTACGAGTTTTCTACACCGTGCAAGAAGGCAATGGCCCATACAAGAGAAGTGATCGCAAACGCTCTTGGAGCAAAAACAGAAGAAATTTATTTTACAAACGGCGGAACAGAGTCTGACAACTGGGCGCTGAAGGCAGCCGCTGAGGCGTATGCTTCCAAGGGTAAACACATTATTACAACAACGATTGAACATCACGCAATTCTCCATACTGCAGAGTATCTGGAGAAAAACGGATATGAGGTAACTTATGTTCCGGTTGATGAGAATGGTGCGATAGATCTGGAGGCGTTAAAGAACGCGATCCGTCCGGATACGATTTTAATCTCCGTGATGTTTGCAAATAATGAGATCGGTACGATCCAGCCGATAAAAGAGATCGGTGAGATCGCAAAAGAGAATGGAATTTTATTCCACACAGACGCAGTTCAGGCGTTTGGTCATGAGCCGATCAACGTAGATGAGTATCATATCGATATGCTCAGTGCCAGTGCACACAAGCTGCATGGTCCGAAGGGTGTTGGCTTCCTTTATATCAGAAAGGGACTGAAGCTTCGCTCCTTTATCCACGGCGGTGCGCAGGAGAGAAAACGCCGTGCAGGTACAGAAAATGTTCCGGGTATCGTTGGTCTCGGAAAATGCGTAGAACTTGCAATGGCGTCCATGGAAGAGACAAAGAAGAAAGAGACAGAACTTCGCAATTACATGATCGAGCGTGTACTGAGCGAGATTCCGTATACAAGACTGAATGGTCACCGCACTCAGAGACTGTCCAACAATGCAAACTTTGCATTCCAGTTTATTGAGGGTGAGTCTTTACTGATCATGTTAGACATGGCAGGAATCTGCGGTTCCTCCGGTTCTGCATGTACGTCCGGTTCTCTGGATCCGTCCCACGTATTGCTGGCGATCGGACTCCCGCACGAGATCGCACACGGTTCTCTTCGTCTCACATTAAGTGATGAGACAACAAAAGAGGAGATCGATTATACGATCGATAACTTAAAGGGAATCGTGGAAAGACTTCGCTCCATGTCCCCGCTTTATGAGGATTTTGTAAAGAGCAGAGAGAAAAAAGACATTTAGACTTTGAGATAGAAGGAGACAAAAGTATGTATTCAGAGAAAGTGATGGATCATTTCCAGAATCCGAGAAACGTTGGTGAAATCGAAGGTGCCAGTGGTGTTGGCACAGTCGGAAACGCAAAATGCGGCGATATTATGAGAATTTATCTGGATATCGATGATGAGACTCGCGTAATCAAAGATTGTAAATTCAAAACATTCGGCTGCGGTGCAGCAGTTGCGACAAGCAGCATGGCGACTGAGCTGGTGATCGGAAAGACGATCGAAGAGGCGATGAAAGTTACAAACAAGGCAGTTATGGAAGCGCTTGACGGACTTCCGCCGGTAAAAGTACATTGTTCTCTTTTAGCGGAGGAAGCAATTCATTCCGCACTCTGGGATTATGCAGAGAGAAAAGGAATCAAGATCGAAGGTTTAGAGAAACCGAAGACTGATATCAGCGAGCACGAAGAGGACGAGGAATATTAATTCTATGGCAAAAAAGGTAGTAGTGGGCATGTCCGGCGGCGTCGATTCTTCGGTTGCCGCCTGCCTTTTAAAAGAACAGGGATACGATGTCATCGGTGTTACCATGCAGATCTGGCAGGAGGAAGATCCGGAGCAGGTCGAGGAAAACGGCGGTTGTTGTGGACTGAGTGCTGTGGATGATGCGAGACGGGTAGCCTGGTCATTGGGGATTCCCTACTATGTGATGAACTTCAGAAAAGAGTTCAAAGAATCTGTTATGGATTATTTTGTGGACGAATATCTTCACGGTCATACGCCAAATCCGTGTATCGCGTGCAACCGTTATGTCAAATGGGAAGCACTGCTGGAGTGCAGCATGGAAATCGGTGCCGATTACATTGCCACCGGTCATTATGCGCGTGTGATGCAGCTTCCAAACGGAAGATATACGATCCAGAATTCTGTGACTGCTGCAAAAGATCAGACGTATGCGCTGTACAATCTGACACAGGAGCAGTTGAGCAGAACATTGATGCCGGTAGGCGCATACACGAAGGACGAGATCCGTCGGATCGCTGAGGATCACGGTCTTGAAGTGGCAAAGAAAAAAGACAGCATGGAAATCTGTTTTATTCCGGACAATGATTATGCAGGCTTTATTGAGCGCAGTGTAGATCAGGTTCCAGGTCCGGGAAATTTCGTGGATAAAGACGGAAACATTCTCGGTCGTCACAAAGGAATTACCCATTATACGGTGGGACAGAGAAAAGGTCTGAATCTGGCTATGGGCCGCCCGGTATTTGTTACTGAGATCCGCCCGGAAACTGGAGAAGTTGTGATCGGAGACAATGAAGATGTATTCTCTGACAGACTGGTCTGCGGAAATGTGAACTGGATGGCGGTGGACGGCCTTCACGGAGAAGAAAAGACTGTGATGGCGAAGATCCGCTACAGCCACAAAGGTGCACCGTGCGTGATCCGTGAACTTCCGGACGGAACGGTCGAGTGTCGGTTTGAAACACCGCAGAGAGCGATCACTCCGGGTCAGGCAGTTGTATTTTATGAAAATGATTATGTGTTCGGAGGGGGTACGATCCTGTGAGAATGATTCAAATAGGAAAGAAGTCCCTCCGACTTCTTGTTTTAACCTGCACAGCAATTTTGATGCTCAGCGGCTGTGGTGCATCGAAATACGAAGCTGTGGATCTTTCCGTGCCGGGAAGCAGTGCAGAAACGGTTACGGAATCTGCAGCAGCAGAAAAAACGGCGATCGTGCTTGGCGAGACTGGTGCAGCGGAAGAGACCATTGCGACAGAAACCATCGAACCGGCTTCTGAAACTGAAGAAGTGAATCTGGTATATCAGGAAGCGGATGACTATATCGTTGTTGTGACGGATATGTTAAATGTCAGAGCCGAAGATAATACTGGATCCCGCATCTACGTTCAGCTCCCGACTGGTGAAATCCTGCACCGCACAGGGTACAATGACTTGTGGTGTCGTGTGGATTATGACGGAGATGTCGCATATGTTTCGGCAGACATGGTAGAGCTCTATTCCATGCCGGAATACGCAAAAACAGGCGAGGTTCAGGAGACGATGGCTGAAGCTCCGCTGAATGGTCATATCGTTGCCATCGACGCCGGATGCCAGGCGAAAGCCAATGCAGAGAAGGAGCCGATCGGTCCGGCATCCCAGACCAAGAAAGCAAAAATGCCGGAAGGTGCTGTCGGAACAGCAACCGGTGTGAAAGAATATGAGCTGACATTGACAGTGGCAAAACAGCTTCAGGATGAATTGAAATCCCGCGGCTATCAGGTAGTTATGATCCGCGAGAGCCATGATGTGAACCTGAGTCAGGCAGAGCGTTCCAAGATTGCCAACAACAGCGATGCGGAGATCTTTATCCGCTTATCTGCCAATTCCATGGAAAATTCCAGCATTTACGGAGCCATGGCCATGTGCATGACGGAACACAACCCGTACAATTCAGAACTGAGCAGTGATAGCTACCGTCTGTCCAAGCAGATCGTCAATAATATCTGTGCAAATACAGGAACCAAAAACCGTGGTGTTCAGAAAGTAGACAATTCCAGTGCCATCAACTGGTGTGAGATTCCGGTTTCCGTTGTGGAAATGGGTTTCCTGACCAATCCGGATGAGGACCGCTGGCTGCAGACGGAAGAGTACCAGGGAAAAATCGTAGCAGGAATTTCTGATGCCATCGATGATTATTTTATGGTGGCGAACGAGGGATAAATTTTTTAAATTCCTACTACACAAAACGGAAAAAATATGTATAATATATAGAGTGGCGCTCGCAAAACGAGTGCCCAATCCGGAGACGTAGCGAAGTGGTCATAACGCGGCGCACTCGAAATGCGTTTGCCCGCAAGGGCACGGGGGTTCGAATCCCTTCGTCTCCGCTTATAGAAAGAAGAAGCATCTGTTTTCGGGCAGGTGCTTTTTATTTTTAAGATTCTAAAGCCAGAAGTGAAGAATCGAAAGTATCAATCCCCATCTTTTTGTGCTACAATACAAGTTGGAAATAAAATCGAAAAGAGGGATAGTAGTATGAAATCCGTTACAAATGAGAAGAAAGGCATGGATATACATTTGCTGATGTTTTATCTGGGCTGTGTTGTCTTAAACGTTGCTGCTAATACCGCGCATCCGGTAACTCCTACCATCTTTACAACACTTGGTCTTGGAAGCTATATGTTTGGTGTTGCGCTGGCATCTCAGCTGGTTACAAACTTCCTGTTCTCCCCGTTCTGGGGCTGGATCAGTTCCTACATTTCCAGTAGAACCGTTTTGCTGATCACATGCATCGGTTACGGTTTGGGACAGGCGCTCTTTGGTCTTGCAACGACAGAAATGGGCTTCATTGTAGCACGTGCGCTGACCGGTATTGTGTGCGGCGGATGCTTCGTTTGTGTTATGACTTATGTGGTAAATACAGCGCCTGACAGCGTGAGCCGTGGTCAGCAGCTGGCGATCACAGCGACGATCCAGATGGTTTGCAGTGCATTTGGCTACTTCCTTGGCGGTATGCTTGGTGAGGTATTTACACATCTTGCGATCATCGTGCAGGTTATCATGTTATTTGTGGCAGCTCTGATCTTCCGCTTCGGATGCAAAGACGATGCAAAATTCTCGATCAGTGAGCTGAAAGGAAGAAGCAATCTGGTGGCAGAGTTCAACCCGTTAAAGAGCTTTGTGCTTGCGAAAGCATTCCTGACACCATTATTCACAGTATTGTTTATCGCATGTCTGTTACAGAATCTGGGTTACACTTGTTTCGACCAGACATTCAACTACTACATTCGTGACCAGTTTGGTTTCACTTCCGGATATAACGGCATCCTGAAAGGAATCATGGGTGTGATCACGATGGTAGCCAATACGACGATCTGTATCTGGCTGATCAGAAAAACAGATATCCGCAAATCCGTTATCGGAGTGCTTGCGATCTGTTCCGCAGCGATGTTTGGTGTTATCTGGTTCGAAGAGATCGTTCCGTTTATTATTGTATTCGTTATTTTCTTCGCATTTAACTCCATCAGCCTTCCGCTTCTCCAGGATCTGGTTGCCAGCGGCGGACGTGAGGACCAGAACAGCCTGATCATGGGCTTCTATAATGCGATGAAATCTCTGGGCGGTATCATCGGTGCTCTGTTCGCAGGTTTACTTTACACTGTGAATCCAAAGCTTCCGTTTACCTTCGGTCTCATCTCCTTTATTCTGGCCACAGTATTAGCAATCGTATACAATAAGTTTAATCCGCGCAAAGCGAAATAATAAAATAAAAAGACTTGCAGTTCAGAAAGCATTTGCTTATCTGATTTGCAAGTCTTTTTTGTTATGCTGTGATTATTTCATCAACTCTTCCCATGCGGCAAGATATTCTTCTTTGTTTGCATAGACCGGAGTGAAATTTTTCTTGATCTCAAGAGCCTTTTCTGCACCATTTGCAAGCAGATCAATGGCTGTCATTGCCATGGCTTTTGCTGCCACAAGGTAGAACATTTCACGGTCCTGGATCGCATAGCTGGAACCATGTTCTGTACCGATGGCGCCGCCAACGTACGGATGAATACCCGGAATCAAATGCTGAACATCGCCATAATCGGAAGAACCGGTAGAATGCTCGGTGTAAGTGCAGTTTTCAGCGCCGACCAGTTCTGCGCAGTTTGCAGCAAACAGCTCGTTCATGGCTTTGTTGTTGATTCTCGGCATGTAGCCCGGAATATCCACGATCTCAACTTCTGCGCCGACTGCCATTGCACCGGCTTCAAAGGAACGGTTTACTTTTTTGGAAGCGTCGAGAACGCTGGCCATGGTTTTGCCGCGCACATAAGCTTCGATGCGAACGTCTGCCGGAACGATATTTACAAGATCGCCGCCCTTTGTGATGATCGGATGAACGCGGATCGTATCTTCATCACGGAAGGTCTCACGGTTTGCATGAATTGCCATCAGACCGATCTGAGCAGCGTTAAGCGCATTGATTCCGTTGTGTGGAGCACCGCCTGCATGAGCTTCTTTACCGGTATATTTGACAAACTTGCTTACGAAACCAACTGAAGTGCCTGCAGTCTTGCAAGTTAAACCGGTCTGTCCGTGGATCATTAAAGAAAGATCAACATTGTCCAGATAACCGAGCTTGATCATTTCCTGTTTACCGCCGAGGAAGGAGATGGTTCCGTTGGCGCGGAGTTCATTTCTCCACTCGATCTCAACACATTCTTCAGCCGGAACTGCCCAGAATTCGATATCACCGTCCAGCTCGTCCATAACGCCGGAAGCCTTTAAGGCGAGAGCTGCGCCGAATGTAGCCGCGATCTGAGCAAAATGACCGCAGGAATGAGCGGCGCCTGTCTTCGGGTCTGCGTACGGATGATCCGGGCATACAACCGCATCCAGCTCGCCCATGAGAGCCAGATTAGCTTTATGGTCACGACCGGACATCTTGCCGATAATACCTGTCAGAGCGATACCGTCTTCGTATGGCATTCCGATCTTTTCATCAATAAACTTTTTCACTTTGGCCGCTGTTTTATACTCTTTATATCCCAGCTCCGGCTCCTGGAAAATGCTGTCGCCAAGGGCCATAATTTCTTCTTTATGCTCTTCAACCGCCTGACACACGCGTTCTTTTAAAATCTTTACATCCATGCTAAAAACCTCCAGTTTTTTTGATTCACGGTCATTAGAATCTTTTTATAAGTATATCATGGGAGTATAAAAAATGCTATGAAATAATTCGGCAAAACCATGGCGGGAAAGGTGTCGATTCTTGACTTTATGTAGTCGGTATAATACAATAAAACAAGTCTGGATGTAACAGGCAGAACATGAAATAAGATGCAGGAAGGGAGAAGTCGGTATGCCTAACGAAGAAAAAGAGAGACAGCTGCGTCGGGAAATGCGCCGCATTGAACGGAAAAAACAGGAGCGGATCCGTCAGCTGCTGATGAGTGGTCTGTTGTGCGTGTCGGCTTTGATCGTACTTGCAGCCGCGATTGTTCTTTATAAAAATGTATTTCAAAAGAAACCGGTTGATCCGTCAACGGTTCAGGTACCGGAATATGTGGATGTCAGGCTCCTCACGCCAAATGAATATTCACGACCGGAGCTTCCGCTTGTAGAAGTAAAAGGTGTTGTGGTTCATTATGTGGCAAATCCCTGCAGCACAGCCTTGGAAAACCGCGATTACTTTGAGTCATTGAAGAATCAGAAAGGCTCCAATGCAACCTCTGTGAGCAGTCATTTTGTCATCGGACTGGAGGGCGAGGTCATTCAGTGTATACCGTTAAATGAAGTCGCTTATGCGTCCAACAATCGAAACAGCGATACGATCTCCATCGAATGCTGCCACCCGGACACAACCGGTAAATTTTACGACAGTACATACACATCACTTGTAAATCTGTGCGCATATCTTTGCCGCGAGTTTGAACTGGAGGCAGAAGATGTGATCCGCCACTACGACGTGACCGGAAAGGCTTGCCCGAAATATTTTGTGGATCACGAAGATAAGTGGGGGCAGTTCCAGGAGGATGTGGAGACGGCGCTGGAGATTATAAAGTGAGGATTTCATTGAGTAAATAAAATAGCATATCTGCAGAAAAACCATACTATCTCCAAAAACGGTTGACTGCCTTTGCTTCGATGCGATTTTATCCGACTGTAGTCGGTCGCGACAAGAGCATTTGCGACCTTTGTACAGTCGAAAATCTTTCGAAGCGCAGTCGTCCAACCTATCATTGGAGATATGTATGGTTTTTCTGCAGATACTTATATATTACGAAATAAAACACGATTACAACTTCACAAACACCGGCTTCCGCTCTCTGTAAACCGTATAATACCGGAATCCGCAGCCGGTCAGGATCTCGTGGGCCTGCTCAAAATAGCCGCCGACTTCATGCGGTCTGTGACCATCAGAACCGACTGTCAGAAGTTCGCCGCCGAGTTCGTGATAGCGCTTCAAAATCTCCTCATACGGGTGTGTATGACCGAGGCCGTACTTAAAGCCGGCAGTATTGCATTCCAGCGCTTTTCCTTTATTAATAAGTAATTTCAAAATCTCATCGATCACATCCATATAATCTGCCGGGCGATAGTTGGCATTTTTCTCCGGACCATAACGCACCACATAATCCAGATGACCGAGGCTGTCAAAACAGTCAAAGGTTTTTATGCGCTCCAAAGAGGCTTCAAAGAAGCGATGGTAAGCCTGATGGTCCGTGCCCGGAACCGTATATCCATTATCATAGTAGAAATTCTTGTCGAAAACATCATATCCATCGATGAAATGGTTGGAACCGATGATAAAATCTGCCGGAATGGTTTTCACCAGTTCATTGAGCTGTTCTTTTTCACGAATCATCAGTCCAAGTTCAATACCGGAACGAACGTGGATCTTATCTTTATACTCTTCAGCCAATTCCTTTAATGCAGCAAAATAAGAGACCGGATCAACGGTATAGTCGAAATGACACATTCCGCTTGTTCCGGGATCATGATGGTCGGTAATACAGATTTCCTTCATTCCAAGTCGGATCGCAGCCTCGATCTGGTCGCGGGCCGGAGTTTTGGAATCAGCAGAAAAACTGGTGTGAATATGAAAATCACATAACATGGAAACGTCCTCCTGATCGTAATGCGTGATTAATTTAAGAAAAGTATAGTATTTGTTTCGTGAAAAGTAAACGGAAATCAGTATTTTTGTCATAAAATGACATTATTAATTGAAATTCTTGACTTTTCTTGGTATTATAAGAATGGTGGAAAATTTTTTTATTAATGGGGGATAAAAAACATGTCAATCGACCTATTGGGTAATATTTTTATGTTCCTTGGCGGTCTTGGAATGTTCCTTTACGGAATGAACGTCATGGGTGACGGTATGCAGAAGGCGGCCGGCAGCAAGATGAGCGGATTCTTGCGTCTGGTTACGGATAATCGTCTTCTTGCTATTGCACTTGGTGCGCTGATCACAGCCACACTTCACAGCAGTAGTGCTACGACCGTTATGGTTGTAGGTTTTGTAAACGCCGGTATTTTAAACCTGACACAGGCAGTCGGCGTTATCATGGGTGCCAATATCGGTACAACCATTACTGCATGGATGGTATCTATGAATGAACTGGGCGATGCGATGAGGATTTTCCAGCCGTCCTTCTTTGCTCCGTTATTTGTAGGACTTGGTTCATTTGCACTGATCTTTATGAAAAAGAAAAAGAGTCTCGCAGGCGAGATCCTGATCGGTATGGGTCTTCTGTTCTGTGGTCTTACTTATATGTCCGGTGCTGTGAAACCGTATGCGGATTCACCGATCTTTGCTCAGGCATTCTACGTGCTTGGCGGTAATCCGATCCTTGGTATTTTAGTTGGTGCGGGTGTTACAGCCCTGATCCAGAGTTCCACAGCGTCTGTCGGTATTTTACAGACTCTGGCGATGAGCGGTATGGTAAACCGCAGTGCTGCGATCTACATCACACTCGGTCAGAACATCGGTACTTGTGTGACTGCACTCCTTTCCGGTGCAGGAGCAAACCGCAATGCGAGACGAGCTTCTGTGATTCACCTTACCTTTAATATGGCAGGTGCGATTCTGTTTGGTGTCGCTACATTTGCACTTACGTTTATTGCTCCGGAATTTACAAACGGTTCCATTGATTCCTTGCAGATTTCCATTTTCCATACGATTTTCAATGTGACCAATACATTAGTATTATTCCCGTTTGCGAAACAGCTCGTTGATTTCTCCGGTATTGTAGTGAAAGAGACAGCAGAGACAGCTGCTGCAGAGCAGGCAAATGCAGGCGAGGACAAGCTTCATGTGGACCAGCGTATTTTCCAGTCTCCGCCGATGGCACTGGAAGTTGCCAATATGGAAGCGGTACACATGGGCAAACAGGTAGACAAGAACTTAAAGCTTGCGCTGGATATCATTATCAAAAGCGATTACGACCGTATCCAGGAAGTTTATGACAATGAAAAAGCGATCAATGTCATGAATAAGAAGCTGACAGAATACCTGATCCAGGTCAACAACCTTTCTCTCAACGAGACTCAGAAACGTCAGGTCAGCAACCTGTTCTACAGTGTCAGCGACTTAGAGCGTATCGGTGACCATGCGGAGAACCTTGCAGAGGCAGCTGAGTACCTGAAAGAGCACAACCTTGTATTCTCTGAGGTTGGTATGGGTGACTTCAAGTGGATCGCAGGCGCAACTTCCAACGTGGTAACATTCGCGATCGCAGCTCGTCAGGAGAAGAATCTGGATATCATCAGAAAAGTCAGCAAATTAGAGGATGAAGTTGATAATCTTACAGAGGAGCTTCGCGATAAACATATTGAGCGTCTTTCTCAGAATATCTGTAATCCGTCCGCAGGCGTTATTTTCTTAGATATTTTAAGCAACTTAGAGCGTATTTCTGACCATGCTTACAACATTGCAGGTTATGTAAAAGACGAGATTTAAAAGACATATTAATAAAGTAGAAACAGAAAAACATGGCATGTGGTTCTTACGAACTGCCTGCCTTGTTTTTTTGTGTGGAGTCTGAAGAAATATCTGAATATTTTTGAATGGTCGATATTATTGACTGTCTGCAATGTGAAACATGTTGAAAAACGCAATAGAAAAGAAAAAAATCATACTATTAATTTTGAAAAAACACTTGCTATTTTGTTCGGAGTTTTGTACAATGTAGCTTAGGTTGATTAGAATTTAACAATCACATATATTTAGGAGGAAATGAAAAATGGCAGTTAAAGTTGCAATTAACGGCTTTGGCCGTATCGGTCGTCTGGCTTTCAGACAGATGTTTGGTGCAGAGGGTTTTGAGATCGTTGCTATCAACGATTTAACATCCCCGGAGATGCTTGCTCACTTATTAAAATATGATTCCACACAGGGCAGATACGCTCTTGCTGACACAGTTTCCTATAGCGAAGATTCCATCACAGTTGATGGCAAAGAGATCAAAATCTACGCTAAGGCTAACGCTGCAGAGCTTCCGTGGGGCGACATCGATGTTGACGTAGTTCTTGAGTGTACAGGTTTCTACACATCCAAGGCTAAAGCACAGGCTCACATCGACGCTGGTGCTAAATATGTTGTTATCTCTGCTCCGGCTGGTAACGACCTTCCGACAATCGTTTACAACGTAAACCACGAGACATTAACAGCAGATGATCACATCATCTCCGCTGCTTCCTGTACAACAAACTGCTTAGCTCCGATGGCTAAGGCTCTTAACGACAACTACCCGATCCAGACAGGTATCATGTGCACAATCCACGCTTACACAGGCGATCAGATGATCCTTGACGGCCCGCAGAGAAAAGGCGATAAGAGAAGATCCCGCGCAGGCGCTATCAACATCGTTCCGAACAGCACAGGTGCTGCAAAAGCTATCGGTCTTGTAATTCCGGAATTAAACGGTAAATTAATCGGCGCTGCACAGCGTATCCCGACACCGACAGGTTCCACAACAATCTTAACAGCAGTTGTTAAGGGTCAGCCGACAAAAGAGGACATCAACGCAGCTATGAAAGCTCAGTCCAACGAGTCCTTCGGTTACAACACAGACGAGATCGTTTCCAGCGATATCATCGGTATGAGATTCGGTTCCCTCTTCGATGCTACACAGACAATGGTTCTTCCGATCGATGAGAACACAACTCAGGTACAGGTTGTTTCCTGGTATGACAACGAGAACTCCTACGTAAGCCAGATGTGCCGTACAATCAAACACTTCGGTACACTTATGAACGTTTAATACATCGTTCAAAAGACGGCAGGAGAGTTTCCTAAAAAGACTCATTTAGAGGGTCCGGTCTGAAAAGGACCGGACCTTTTTTACGAATTTATATCAATTCCCCGGAGGAAAACAATTATGGCATTAAATAAGAAAACAGTTGATGATATCAACGCAAAAGGCAAAAGAGTCCTGGTTCGCTGCGACTTCAACGTTCCGCTCAAGAACGGTGAGATCACAGACGAGACACGTATCAATGCGGCTCTTCCGACAATCAATAAACTGATCGCTGACGGCGGTAAAGTAATCCTTTGCTCCCACCTCGGCAAAGTAAAAAATGGCCCGAACGAGGGTGAGTCTTTAGCACCGGTTGCAAAGAGACTTTCTGAGAAGCTCGGCAAAGAAGTTGTTTTCGTAGCTGATTACAACGTAACAGGCGAAGCTGCAACAGCAGCAGTAGCTGCTATGAACGAAGGCGACGTTGTATTACTTCAGAATACACGTTTCCGCGGCAAAGAAGAGACAAAGAACGGCGAAGAATTCAGCAAAGAGTTAGCTGACCTCGCTGATGACTATGTATGTGATGCATTTGGTTCCTCCCACAGAGCACATGCTTCTGTAGAAGGCGTTACAAAATTCATCACAGCTAAGGGCGGCAACAACTGCGTTGGTTACTTAATGCAGAAAGAGATCGAGTTCCTTGGCAATGCTGTTGAGAACCCGGTTCGTCCGTTCGTAGCAATCCTCGGCGGCGCAAAAGTTGCTGATAAATTAAACGTAATCTCCAACCTTCTTGAGAAATGTGATACACTCATCATCGGCGGCGGTATGGCTTACACATTCTTAAAGGCTCAGGGCAAAGAGATCGGTAACTCTCTCTGCGACGAGACAAAATTCGATTACTGCTTAGAGATGATGGCAAAAGCTGAGAAACTCGGCAAGAAGCTCCTTCTTCCGGTTGACTCCGGCGTTATCTCCGCATTCCCGAACCCGATCGACGCTGAGATCGATGTTGAGTATGTTTCCTGCGATGCTATCCCGGCTGACAAAGAAGCTTGTGATATCGGACCGGAGACAGCAGCTCTCTACGCTGAGGCTGTGAAGTCCGCGAAGACAGTTGTATGGAACGGACCGATGGGCGTATTCGAGAACCCGGTACTTGCA
>SVDR01000111.1 GCA_015057755.1 Lachnoclostridium sp. | reverse complement strand
TTCCAAGTGCCACACACTGGAAGAGTGTTTCAAACCGGAAGGTGCATACAAGGGCGCACAGCAGGCATTATTAATGACACTTCTTTGTGCAGGAACCGATATGGTGGAAACCATTATCGAATAGAATGCAGAACGCATAACTGAAAAAAACGAGCAGATTCCATTGTGAACCTGCTCGTTTGCATGTTACATCTCGTGGTCGTGGAAATCACAATCGCCATCCATGTCCATATCCATGTGCATCATTCCCATCTCGTCACCGTAGAATTCTTTGCCGACTACGTTTCGTTTTTGACGGCTTTCCTCAACCGCTTTAGAAAGAAGACTGCGTACTTCCATAGGCTTTTTGATGTTTTTTAATACCAGCTCCGGTGTGGAGTCGGCTTTCGCTTTTACGATGATATCACCGGTGCCGAAGATTTTACCGGCAAAGGACTGGTGGAAGGTTAAGTCAACGATTCGATACAGGAGTGTTTCGTTAAGTGTTGTACTGAAAAAGCCCTCTTTCACCATTAAACGGTCATCTTCGATATAATATTTTGTAAAACTGAACGGAAACCACATAAAATGTTTGCGATCAGACCATAAATATGTATTTGTATTGCTCATAAAAGCACCTCCCGAGTCATGAATTTTCTGATTTTAGTATATGCGAATCCCGCAAGTCTGTCAAACGGAAACCATGGGGAGTATAAGGGATTTTGTTTTATGAAGAAGTTTTTAATGATTTTTATCAGGAAATGTGGTAGAGTAAGGGAAGAACAAATATTACAGGAGGTTCTGGTATGTTTGGAACAATGTATTATGTTGTGGCATCGATCGATGGAGATTACGCACATCTTCAAAGAACCGATGTGGAAGAAGGAGAGTTAAAGCTTGTAGCAAGAGCACTTCTGCCGGATGGAATCGCAGAGGGTTCCAAGTTGAAGTATGAGATGCTTCAGTATGAACTGATGGATTAGAATAGATATTGAACTGCCACCGGGTAGTCGGATGCAAAAGCATTCGTGGGCATATCGTTAGGTCTTAGAAGATATGTCTGCGGATGCTTTTTGAAACTCTGGCGGGCGGTCAGAAATTATGGGATACAAGGAGAAAACGATGGGCGCAGAGTTTTTGAAATATGTGCTGCAAAATGTGGCAGGAATGATCGGTGTTTCGATCTATATATTGGCGGATACTTATTTTATATCAGCGGCAGCAGGTGCAGACGGTATCACCGTGCTGAATCTGGCACTGCCGATTTACGGATTGATCTTTGCAGTCGGATCCATGATCGGTGTGGGTACGGCGACCAGATTCGGAATCAAAAGAGCGCAGGGGCAAGGAGAAGTTGATGCATATTTTCTGCATGCCCTGTTCTGGGATCTGCTCATCAGCATTCCGTTTGTTATCCTTGGAATCTTCGCACCGAAAGTAGTGTTAAAGATCATGGGCGGTGATCCGATGATCATGGAACTGGGTGAGAGTTACATGCGGATTATCCTGATCGCAGCGCCTGCATTCATGACGAACTATATATTTACCGCGTTTGCAAGGAATGACAATGCACCGACCATTGCAATGATCGGTTCTCTTTCCGGAAGTATCTT
The DNA here is from genome assembly GCA_015057755.1 of Lachnoclostridium sp. Next base: position 1,038 of record SVDR01000111.1, on the reverse strand, counting down.
TAATATTATTTTTGATTACATTTTTATGTTCCCGATGGGAATGGGTATGACCGGAGCGGCGCTTGCCACATCTTTGTCCCCGGTTTTAACGATGGCCATCTGCTGCACCCATTATTTCGGCCAAAAGAGCGGTGTAAGGTTCCGGTGGCAGAAACCGTCTGTGAAACTGCTGTTTTCCTGCTGTCAGCTGGGAATTGCGGGTTTTGTCGGGGAGATGGCGTCTGCGATCACAACGGTCATTTTCAATATGCTCCTGCTCAGTCTTACCGGAAATATCGGTGTAGCGGCATATGGAATCGTGGCAAATCTGTCGCTGGTGGCGATGGCGATCTTCAATGGCGTTTCTCAGGGCACACAGCCGCTTTTAAGCAGGAGTTACGGACTTGGAGATAAGAAGAGCGTGGGAAAACTGCTTCGCTGGGGACTGACTGTTACGTTGGCTGTGGAGGCGGTCCTGATTGCAGGTGCGTGGAGTTTTACAGAAGGATTGGTATCCATTTTTAACAGTGAAGGAAATGAACTTCTCGCGTTTTATGCAAACGATGCTCTTCGTTACTATTTCCTCGGTTATCTGGCAGCCGGTATCAATATCATGCTGAACGCGTATTTTTCAGCGACGGGACAGGCGAAACCGGCATTTGCAGCTTCCATGCTCCGCGGAGCTGTGGCAATTTCCATAAGTGCTATCGTCATGGCGGCTTTTTGGGGGATCAACGGAGTGTGGCTGTCTTTCCTGGCAGCTGAAATGATCACGCTCATCTGCTGTTTCTGGATGATGAGGCGGGCGATTGTTTCTATGTAAAAGTTTGTTAATTCTGTATCGGAAATGGTACTTTTTTGAAAAATATTTTGCAATCATAGTGAGATTATGTTAACATGGTCTCGGCAGAGCATATATCCATCGCTGATAATGCGACTGCAGAATTTTACAATTTAATAGGAGGAATCCAAATGAAAAAAATGACCGATGAGCAGAAGCATCAGCAGATTCTCAAAGAGATGAAGGCGACGCTGATCCTTTTTGCGATTGTGGCGTTA
>SVDR01000110.1 GCA_015057755.1 Lachnoclostridium sp. | reverse complement strand
CACATCAAATGTGAAACCGCCTCTCTGCAGCGCCAGCATCATTTCTGTTCCATATGTAGCCGGCGGGCAGTTTGCCTGCAGATTGTACATCTCACAGCGAGCCTTTCTAAGACGGTTACGTCTCTTCACTGCATCTCTTAACTGCTGCTCTGTAATTTCAATGCCATACTTCTCTTCCAGCTTCTTGATCAGAAGTTTTACTTCCTCGTACCATACATCACCTGCATAGGAACGGCCCTGACCCTGCGGAAGCTGAAGAATATAGGTTTCTTTCAGTTCATTTAAAAGCTCATACATCTTTTTCTTACCATCACAGGTTGTTTCACCGATGATGATATCGGAGAAGTATGTGTACGGGCATTTCTCGGAATATGCAAAACCGTATGTACTCTTGATCAGCGGACAGAGGTTCTTCGGAAGAACAGTCTCTGCATCTGCGATTGTCTCATTGCTTGTTCCGCAAAGGCTAACTGCTGCGATATTGCCTGCATCCAGTACTTCCTGTGGTGTATAGGAACAGAGACATCCTGCCAATCTGCCGCCATTCTCCTTAAATTCTTTCGCCGCAAGGAAACCCTGCTTTCTTGCGTCTACGAATTCATCAAACATTTTTGGTAAATCATGGTTGTTCATTTCTAATTCTCCTTTATTCCTCTGCTGCCATCAGAGCTGCTCCGATAGCACCTGCATATCTTGCCAACGGCTGACTCTCAACCGGTGCACCCAGTACCTTTGTCAGACGTTCGATCACATACTCGTCTTCGCATAATCCGCCGGTCAAGAAGTACTGCTCTCCCTGAACCTGCGCGATCAGAGATGCTACTTTCATAACAACGGAATCAATAACACCGTTTGCAATATCCTCGCGCGGTGTACCTTTTCCGATCAAGCTGATAACCTCAGACTCTGCAAATACGGTACACATAGAACTGATCGTGATCGGATTACCCTGTCTTGCCAATTCTGACAACTCTTTCATTGTAAGACCAAGTCGGTTCGTCATGACCTCCAAGAACTTGCCGGTTCCCGCGGAACACTTGTCGTTCATAATGAATTTCATAACTCTGCCGTTCTTTAAGGCGATACCTTTGGTATCCTGACCACCGATATCGATAACGGTACCGTTCTTTCCGAATAAGAACCATGCGCCTTTACCGTGGCAAGTGATCTCTGTTACACTGCGATCTGCATACGGTACAGAAATGCGTCCGTAGCCGGTCGCCACATAAATTGCATTTTCTTTATTGATTCCATCATTTTCCAGTGTCTGATAAATTTCATCCGCTGTGTTTCTGCTGTTGAATCCTGTGTTCAAAAGAAGTGTTTTGATCACAGCTCCATTTTCCATAACTGCGACTTTCGCCGCGCTGGAACCAATATCAATTCCCACCTGATACATAAGATCTCTCCTGCCTTCCGGTTGTATTTCTTCGGGCATTCCACATGTCCCCGGCACAATTACTGCTTAATGATCTTGTCAGCCTGAGCCAGTTTCTCAACGATTGTGTACATGTTTGTCACGCTGCCAACTGCCAGTTTGTCCTTTAAGCCATAGTAATCCAGACATGTACCGCATGTAAGGATCTCTACGCCCTGTGCTTCCATGTTCTTTAAGTCCTCAACGGACGGACTCTCTTCACATGTGATTGTTGCACCACCGTTGTAGAAAAGGATTGTCTTCGGAAGTTCTTCTAACTGGGAAAGTGCATAGATAAAGCCTTTCATCAGAACTTTGCCGAGCTCATCATTGCCGTGACCCATACGCTCAGATGCGATCGCAACAACTGTATTGCCGCGCTTGTCCGGTGCACATGCGATGCACTCGTCCTGTGCGCCGCCCTCTTCGATCGCGCCATCCATTGCGATTGTTACAACATATAATTTCTCTTCTTTCTTTTCAGCGGAAGATTTTAAGTTCTTGCTGTTTGCCAGTTTTGTCAGATTCTGCACAGCGATCTCATTGTCTACATGAACCTCGATCACGCCTGCTTCCTTCATTTCACGGATTGCTTTTGTCGCTTTCACTACCGGAATCGGACACTGCTCACCAACTGCATTTACTACTATATTTGCCATAATTCTTTCCTCCATAAATTTGACCTGAATTTTGCCTATTATTCATTTTACGCCTTATTGTAATTTGCCGTCAAATTGATATTTTCTATACTCCCTTGACTTCTAATGGTTTTTTCTATATGATTGATTTTGCATGTCTGGAATGTTATGATAAAAATGATATGTGATTTTTCTAATATATTTATAAAGTAATAGTTCATTTATTTTCAGGAGGTTTCCTATGGCAAAAGATATTCCGCTTACCCAGATGACCTCAACCCCTGGTTGAGCAGCGAAATTAGGACCGGGTGTCCTTAGTGAAATTTTAGAAGATCTTCCAAACGTTCCGAACTCAGATTTGATCGTTGGATTTGACACCGCCGATGATGCGTGTGTATTAAAGATTACAGATGATATTGCAGCAATTCACACCGTTGACTTCTTTACTCCGCCGGTGGATGACCCATATATGTATGGTCAGATCGCCGCTGCAAACTCCCTCAGCGATGTTTATGCAATGGGTGGACAGCCAACTCTGGCCATGAACCTCTTATGTGTTCCAAACTGTCTCACCACCGAGACGATCCGCCTGATCTTAAAGGGTGGACATGATAAATGTGTAGAAGCCAAATGTACCATTGC
>SVDR01000046.1 GCA_015057755.1 Lachnoclostridium sp. | reverse complement strand
ATATGCGCAAGCCATCGGAGAAAGTTCACCGAGATCGTCTACCCAGTAGATTTTCTTGAGCACATCGTCCATCGGAAGACCAACTGCTGCGCCTGCCGGAGAAACATGCTTAAAAGATGTCGCTGCCGGAAGACCAGTTGCCTTCTTCAGTTCGCTTACTAACTGCCAGCCATTGAATGCATCTAACAGGTTGATATAACCCGGTCTGCCGGATAATACTGTGATCGGAAGATCTGCACCATTTTCAACAAAAATTTTGGACGGCTTCTGGTTCGGGTTACAGCCGTACTTTAATTCCATTTCCTTCATTTCTGATAAAACTCCTTTAAAGTGATTACTTATTTTTATTGATGATTCTGGATTCGTATTTGCCTGTTTCAATGTCAATGAAACGAACAAACAGGGAAACTTTATTGTCTTCGTTTAAGTTCTCCCAGATCATATTGGTGAAGGAATCGATGTCGCCGTCGATCTCTACACGTTTCGGCTCGCCCTCGAAGCTCGGAAGCGGATTTTCGTTTCTCGCATATGTGTGGATGAAACGGCCTTCACCTGCAAGCGGATTCTCGTATGCATATGTATAACGGTTGTTTGCTTCCGGATTTCCGTCGCTGCTCTTTAAGATGGACATCGCGAAGTTGTATCTGCCATTTTCAATATGCATAATACCGGAAATACGCGGTGTGTAGTTCGGACCATCCGGCTCGTACTGACGGCATCTTAAGGACTGCTCGAATGTCATCTGCTTGTCCATACCCTCATAGATAGTATCTGTCTGGTCGCCGTTTGTAACGATCGTCTTATTGCCAAGAACACGAACCGGAGCATAAATAATAAGGCTCGGATCCTCAAGTTTAGCCGGATCGAATGCCTGTGTGCGGATACCTGCGCCATCCTCTACGAATACGCGGTTTCTGCTGTTCTCGCTTCTGCCCATGATAAAATAAGCAGTTACGGCTGTCTTACCGTCTTTGGATTTACCAATCACGATGCCTCTGCCCGGATAAGCGTTGCTTCTTAATTCTTCTGCAAGAGATAATAATTTCATCGGAAATTCCTCCTTAGTTATTATGTAAAAATACATGTTATTCCCTTTATGGTCATACCTATATGTAAATATACCATATTTTTCTGTCGATGAAAACAGAAAAAAGTAAAATCTCTTACAGAAAATTAAGAATTGTTATGATTTCTGTCTGTTTATTTTCCAAGAATTATCTGATATAATGATAAAAAAGATAAATGGGAGGAAAAATCTATGAGAAAACAGATAACACTTTTCGCAATGCTGATGGTTTGTGCAGCGGTTTCTCTTTCCGGCTGTAAAAAAGATAAAGATGTGGATTTAACAGGAATCCATACAAGTGCGGCAGAGACAACTCCGGTCGCTGAAACAATGGCACCTGAAACGACGGCAGCAGTTGAAACCACACCGGCTGAAACAACCAAAGCAGGAGCAGATGCTTCCGAAGCGCTTAGTGTACGCTCAAAGATTGCTACTGAAAAGAACGGAAAGGTTTCTATCGAGTATCCGATTCTTTCCAATCTCCGTGATGATGCTATTGCTGAGACTGTAAATAACCTGATCAAAGAACATGCGACAAAACTGATCACTGATTTTGAGCTGGATCCCGAGAAAGACAATGTAACCATCGCCTGCGATGTGATCTCTCTCGACCGCAGCAAAGCTGTACTACAGTTTATCGGTTCCATGATGGCAGACGGAGCGGCGCATCCGACCGGTCTCTATTATACCGTAAGTGTCGACCTTTCTAAAGGCACGCTGCAGGGACTGACCGACTATGCGGATGCTTACACGATGGCAGGCTATATTCTCTCCGATGACTGTATCATCACAAAAGCTGACGATAAAAAAGCTGCTAAAGAATATTTAGAGACACTGGACGTAGAAACACTCTGGGAAACATTAAAAAACTGTGATTTCACATCCGGTTCCAAGGGCTTCCCGCAGTCCTTCTCCTATGTAAATGAAGGAATCATCTATATGTCCGTACCGGTACCTCACGCGATCGGTGATTATATCATCGTCGAGTTCCATCCGGAAGGAAAATAATACACAAAACATACGGCCCCTTGCAGGAAATCCGCTCCTGCAAGAGGCCATTTCTTTTAAAGATTTAAGAAATCTTTTCTATAATTTACGCCAAAGTATTCAGCCAGTTCTTTCATTTCAGAGTCTTTGATCGTATTGATACGCGGAAGGTGGGCAGTCAGCATATAAATTTGAGCCGCTTTCTCTACCGTCTCGATCAGGCCGAAGGTCTCATCTAATGTCTTTCCGGCACCGTAGATTCCATGCATGCCCCATACAACCAGGCGGAACTCTTTCATCTTCTCTGCTGTCGCTTCTCCGATGGAGTTTGTTCCACAGAGCATCCACGGTAGAACACCGATTCCGTCCGGGAATACAACGATACACTCGGTACACATTTCCCAGAGTGTGTGGGTAAATTTCTTTTCGTCCAGTTCATGAACATAGTTCATTGCCAGAGTATAAGTCGGATGTGTGTGCATAACAACACGGTTGTCCGGATCCACGGAAAGTCTTGCCATATGGCTCATCAAATGAGCCGGAAGTTCTGAAGTGAACTTTCCGCCGTCTTTATAACCCCAAAGAAGTTCAGCTGTGCATCCGTCCTCTGCAATCTTGAAAATGCCAAGGTTCGTCTCCGGATCATACATGACATTTTTGAAATATTTTCCTGTTCCTGTCACGATAAAGATCTTACCGACCAGCGCTTTTGCTTCAAATCCGATCGGAATCCTGCGGATCACGGCAGCGGTATCTAAATATTCTGCAACTTCTTCCTCATCCAGCATCCAGCTGATATTTCCGCCGTTGCGCTCGTCCCAGCCAAGTCTGTACATGTTCGCAGTCATCTTTTTCATCTCTTCTACGAACGGTGCTTTAAAAATATCTTTCATAGTATCTTCCCCCTGTTATACGCGTTTGCTAAGTACCTCTGCCTCATATCGCTCTACTGCTTCAAACCACTCTCCGTCAGCCGGTTTGCCGCATACTTTACAGTACTCTTCCCAAACTTCGCCAAACGGCATGGTCTTCATCTCTTCCTGCATCACCATCAGCTTTGTAAAGTTTCCTTCATTTTGCAGTCTGGTCAGCTCCTCGTTCGGCTGCAGGAGTCCATATAACAATGCTTTCTGTACATTTCTAAATCCGGTTACCCAGGCAGAAATTCGGTTGATAGATGCATCAAAGTAATCCAGTGCGATGAAAATCCGGTCAAGTCCGCCGCAGCGCACGATCTCTTTGCAGATCTCCTTCGTCTCATCGTCAAACAGGACCACATGATCACTGTCCCAGCGGACTCCGCGTGTGATATGAAGAGCCATCTTCTTATCATAGGTTAAAATCGATGCAATCTTATCGGATACGACTTCTGTCGGATGATAATGGCCATTATCCATCAACGTAATACAGTCATCTCTGGAGGATGCGTATTTCATACACCACTCTGCAGAACCAACCGTGTAACTTTCCACGCCAATACCGAACACTTTGGATTCCGCGCACGGATATACCATTTCTTTGTCAAACGGCTCTGAAAGGATCTCGTCAAAGGACTGTTTATAGCGGAGTCTCGGTCCCAGTCGATCTGCAGGAATGTCTTTGTAACCGTCTCCTGCCCAGATATTCATCACGCACGGCTGACCGAGTTCGTCTGCCAGATACTGGGAAATGCGAATACAAGCTTTGCCATGCTCTACCCAGAATTTTCTTGTTTCTTCATTGGGGCTGGAAAGAGTCAGCGGATCACACATCGGATGCGAGAAGAAAGTCGGATTAAAATCGCAGCCAAGACCTCTTTCTTTACAAAAATCCACCCATTTTTTAAAGTGCTTTGGCTCAAGTTTATCACGGTCTGCCCAACCGCCGTTTTCTTCGTCAAAAATCGCATAGCTTGCGTGAAGATTCATCTTTACCTGACCCGGAACCAGAGCGATCACCTGATCAATATCGTCCATCAGTTCCTGGTATGTTCTTGCACGGCCCGGATAGTTGCCGGTTGTCTGAATACCGCCTGTCAGCGGTTTATTAGGATCTGTATCAAAGCCTCGTACATCGTCTCCCTGCCAGCAATGGAGCGCAACAGGAACCTTCTTCAACTGTTCCATGGCAGCATCTGTATCGATTCCGAGTTTTGCATATTTTGCTTTTGCTTCCATATAGCTCATCTATCATTACCTCCCCTATTTACAAAATGGATTCGTTCAATTTACCCTAATAAAAATCCTAACACAGAATGTTTTCTCTGTAAACAGATTATTGACGGATAATTTCTCATTTACTATACTGGAATCAAAGAAAAAATCATAATAAGGGGGCTGTAATATATGCTCTATCCGAAAAATTTAAACCCTGCTCTTTCTGATGAACTCTTTAAAAATCCGACCAGTGAATACCGAGGCACACCGTTCTGGGCATGGAATGGAAAACTGGACAATCAGGAGTTAAAAGAACAGATCGATCATTTCCAGACGATGGGACTTGGCGGTTTTCATATGCATGTCAGAACCGGTATGGACAGTCCTTATTTATCAGATGAATTTATGGGACATATTCATTTCTGTGTGGAGGAAGCCAGAAAGCGCGGCATGCTGGCATGGCTTTATGATGAAGACCGCTGGCCTTCCGGAACTGCAGGCGGACGTGTGACAAAAAACCAGCCGGAAAATGCCCGTAAAACATTATTATTTACTACAACTCCATATGCACCGGACCGACCAAACCGCAATCTCCGCCCTGAGCCGGGACGCGGTCAGGAAAGTATCCGTCAGGATAATGGTATACTTCTGGCTGTATATGATATTTGTTTAAATCCTGACGGTACTCTCGCTTCCGAAAAACGGATCGCAGAAGATGCAGATGCCGTCGGTGTAAAATGGTATGTTTACATGGAACATGCAACGGAAGATCCGTGGTTCAATAATACCGCTTATGTGGACACGCTCCGTCCGGAGGCAATCCGTGATTTCATCCGTTATACCCATGAAGAATATGCCAAAGAACTGCAGGATGATTTTGGGACACTGATTCCTTCGATCTTTACGGATGAACCGCAGTTTACACCAAAGGAAACCCTCAACTTCTCTGATGAGCAGAAAGATGTCTTTATGCCTTGGACTGATGCCCTTCCGGATCTTTATCAAGAACGGTATGGTGAGGACATTCTCTATCATCTTCCGGAGCTTTTGTGGGAACTTCCGAACGGAAATCTCTCTTCCTTCCGTTGGAAATTCCAGAATCTTTTGACGGACCGCTTTGTCGAATCTTACTGCAGACAGATCGGCTCCTGGTGTGACTCTCACGGAATCGCTATGACCGGTCACGTTATGGGTGAACCAACTTTGGAAAGTCAGACACAGGCTGTCGGAGATGCCATGCGCTGTTACCGTTATTTTGGCATTCCGGGCATTGATATGCTCTGTGATTTCCACGAATACACCACTGCAAAACAGACACAGTCGATCATTCGCCAGACCGGAAAAGAAGGAATGCTCTCCGAACTTTATGGTGTTACCGGATGGGATTATGATTTCCGCGGCTATAAACTGCAGGGTGACTGGCAGGCGGCACTTGGCGTTACAGTTCGTGTTCCGCATCTGGCGTGGATGACGATGAAAGGGGAAGCAAAACGTGATTATCCTGCTTCCATCAGCTATCAGTCTCCGTGGTGGGATCAGTTTTCTATGATCGAGAATCATTTTGCAAGATTAAATACAGCTCTTACCCGCGGTAAGGCACATGTTCGTGTAGCTGTGGTCCATCCAATTGAAAGTTACTGGCTTCATTGGGGACCTGCCGATAAAACGGCAGCCATCCGGGCACAGATGGAGCAGCAGTTTGAACAGCTGGCTGAAACACTTCTGTTTGGAGGAATTGATTTTGACTATCTCTGCGAAGCAGAACTTCCTAAGCTCTGTCCGACCGGCGGAAATCCATTGAATGTTGGATTGATGAAATATGATGCAGTCATCGTTCCTACCCTTACCACGATTCGTTCTACCACGCTGGAACGCTTGCATGCATTCCAAAAGGAAGGCGGAACACTCCTGTTTATCGGTGCTTGTCCGCAATACGTTAATGCAGAGCGCTCAGAAGCAGCCAAACTGCTTTATGAGAATTCTATTCATACTGACGCGGCACCTTCCTCAATCTTAGAAGCATTGGAAGCATTCCGCTTCCTTGAAATACGAAGAACAGACGGTCAGCGTGAAGACCGCGTCCTCCACCAGATCAGAAAAGACGGTGAAAAATTCTGGCTTTTCCTCTGCAACGGCAAAATTCCAACTTGCCCGGATGTGGATGATTATGGAATCCTTCGTTTTACGATAAAAGGAACTTATTCGCTGACCTGTTATGATACGTTATCCGGAGATATCTACGATCTTCCTTGTGAATATCGGAACGGAAACACAATTTTAGAGCGTCACTGGTTCATGCATGAAAGCCTGCTGCTTTCCTTGATGCCAACTGCACCTGAAAATGTATGCGCGGAAAATATTGAAAAATCCGTTCACTCTGCGCTCCCGATTCATACGCTTGCAAACCGACGTTCCGCACTTCCGGATCTCCGTTTTGGCTCTGTTCCGGTAACATTAGAAGAACCGAATATACTGCTGTTGGATATGGCAGAATATTCCTTCCGCAACAGTGACTTTTATTCGGAGGAAGAGCTTCTCCGTATTGATAATATTGTCCGCAGACAGCTGGATATTCCGGTCCGTCGCAAGGAAGTCGTTCAGCCGTATCTCATTGAAACGGAAATTGCCAAAGATACGCTGACACTCCGATTCCGCATTCAGTCGTAATGTGCATTCAGTGGATGCCGTCTTGCTCTCGAAGATGCAGATTCAACCAAGATTGTTTTAAATCAACAGCCTGTTACATCAGAACCGGACGGCTGGTACGTTGATAAATGCATTCAAACGGTTCCGTTACCGGATTTCATTTGCGGTGAAAACATTCTCCTGATCACTGTTCCGATCGGTCGACGCACGAATCTGGAATATATGTATCTTCTTGGAGATTTCAGTGTTCGAATTACTGGTACAAACAAGAAGCTTACCCCTCCTGTAAAGGAGCTTGGTTTCAGTGATATCGTTCAGCAAGGACTTCCGTTCTATACCGGAAACCTGCTTTATCATTTCCGTATTCAGACAGATGGAGATTTTGAACTTCGTATCCCTCGCTACCGAGGCGGACTGACCAAGATATTCCTCGATGACTGCGAGATTGGAAACCTTGCATTTTCTCCGTATCGCATACAGATTCCTTGCGAACCGGGCGTTCACGATCTGACAATCCGGCTTTACGGTACCAGACAGAATGGTTTTGCCCAGCTCCATCACACTCCTGGTGTTTATTTCTACCAAAGTCCAAATTCCTGGCGCAGCGCCGGCGATCTCTGGTGTTATGAATATCAGTTCAAACCGGCCGGCATCTTAACTTCGCCGGAACTCTATGGAGCAAAATATCTCATTGGCGATTCTGAAACACGACTTGCCGTTGATTATCAGGAGCATATGACGGATCGCAGCTAATTCATAAGAAAAAGACCGCTTTTATCATGAATGTTCGTTCTTGATAAAAACGGTCTTTCTTATATTAGTGCATTTTTTCAGCAATCTCACCTTGATTTTTATAAATAGAATTTGCCGTCACGCAGCAGCGTACACTGGAAAGCGGATATACGTTGCTGTTTTTGCCAATTACAGTCCCCGGATTCAATACGGAACCGCATCCGATCTCCGCAAAATCCCCCAGCATCGCTCCTACTTTTTTACGATTAGTATCCAGATCTCCGTCCTCTGTGTGAATCTTTACAAGTCCTTTATCTGCTCTTACATTGGACGTAATGGAGCCGGCGCCCATATGTGCCTTATATCCAAGAATAGAATCGCCCACATAATTGTAATGAGGAACTTCCACACTATCGAATAAAATGACATTTTTCAGCTCTGTAGAATTGCCCACCACAGCGCCCTCTCCGATGATCGCATTTTCTCTGATGAAAGCACAATGACGAACCTCTGCATTTTTGCCGACGATCACATTTTTTCCAAGATACGCACTTGGAAATACCCTTGCAGTTTTGTGAATCCAGACATGATTTTCACGCTGTTCATACTCTTCCTTTGGAAGCTCTGAACCAATCTTCAGAATCGTTGTTTCAATATGAGCCAGTGCTTCCCACGGATAAGTGCAGGCTTCCAGCAAATCTTTGGCAATCGTATGATTGAGATCATAGAGGCATTCTATTTTCGCATCATTCATTTTCATATCGACTCATCCTCCATTTACTTTTTATAATACTGCGCTGCATCATCAAAATATGGGCGGAGCATATACTGGTTGTTGGTCTGTTTCACACTGTTGGTACGCAGAGCAACGAACCGTTCCAGTTTTTCCATGTATTCCGCCGGAGTAATGCTTCCTTCTGCTACGTATGTCAGACCTTTTTCCCAGCTTGCGGTCAGTTCCGGGTTCAGCAGCTGTTTCATAGAAGCACAGCAGACATCAAAGACCATTTCACCAAGTAAGGTAGGCGTAATGACCTGTGTCTTTTTCGCAAGAGATAAATACTTGATGTTGCACAGCTTCTTCAAAATTTCTGCTCGTGTCGCACTGGTTCCGATACCGCTTCCTTTAATCTGTGCACGAAGATCTTCGTCTTCGATCAACTGACCGGCATTTTCCATGGCAAGGATCATCGAACCGGAGGTGTATCTCTTAGGCGGGGAGGTCTCACCCTCTTTGATCTCCATTTCTCGCAGGTTCAGTTTCTGTCCTTTTTTCAGCTTGCCAAGCATTGCCAAAAGCGCACCTGATTTCTCGTCCTGACCAAGACTGATCTCCTGCTCACCCTCAGACTCTTTTGCCTTTTTATCTGTATTTTCATTTTTCTTGGAGCTTACTGTCGCAACCTTCAAATATCCTTCCTCTGCAAGAACTTTATAGTTTGCAAAGAAGTGTTCTCCCTGTTTTTCTATATGCAGAGAAAACTTCTGGTATACAGCCGGCGGATAAAAAATGCTGAGGAAACGTCTTGCGATTACCTCATAAACCTTCATCTGCAAAAATCCAAGACTTCGCATGGCGCCAAATCCCTGTCCGGTCGGAACAATTGCATAATGGTCTGTAATCTGTTTGTCATTGACATATCGAGACTTTGAAATCCCTTTGTACATGCCTTCATTCAATACCTCTTCCGCAAATTGGGAGAGCGGCGCAAAATTTTTTAAGCCGCAAATATTTTTTGCTATTTCTTTCGCAACTGCCGTTGATAAAACTCTGGCATCCGTACGTGGATATGTAACCAGCTTCTTCTCATAGAGTTCCTGAACCACTTTCAGCGTCTCATCCGGACTGATCTTGAACATTTTGGAACAGTCATTCTGAAGTTCCGCCAGATTGTACAGCAACGGAGCATTCTTAGTTTCTTTCTTCTTTTCCAGTCCAAGCAGACTGCCTTCCATCGGTTCCTGAGACAAAAGAGCAATCAGTTCTTCTGCTGTTTTTCTTTCTTTGAAACCGTTTTCTTTATATAATGCAGGTGTTCCGTAATATCTGGAACCTTCCACTGCCTTCCATTCTGCCGTTACTGTCATATCTTCGGTTCCCGGAACTTCAAAGGTTCCCAAAACACGATAGAACGGGGTTTTCACAAAGCTTCTGATCTCTCGCTCTCTTCTGACAACCATGCCAAGAACGCAGGTCATCACACGGCCAACCGACAGGACCGCACGTTTTTCATTGAGATAAGAAGCGATCGCAGGACCATACTTTAAAGTCAGCACACGGGAAAAGTTGATTCCCATCAGATAATCTTCTTTCGCTCGCAAATAAGCGGAAGCTGCCAGATTATCATATTCGGATAAATCCTTTGCTTCCCGAACACCTCGAATGATCTCTTCCTCGGTCTGAGAATCGATCCAGACACGGCGGCGATGCTTTCCCTTTACATTTGCTTCCTGTTCCACAAGACGATAAATGTACTCACCCTCACGTCCGGAGTCAGTACATACATAAATGGTGTCCACATCAGAACGGTTCAAGAGCCCTTTTACTGTATGGAACTGTTTCTTAACGTCATCAATGATCTGATATTTGAATTCTCTTGGAAGAAACGGAAGGGTATCCATGCTCCATCGTTTTAAAGAGGGATCATACGCGTCCGGATAGCTCATGGTCACAAGATGTCCGACACACCAGGTAACAATAGCCTGATCCGACTCAATATATCCATCGCTTTTTCTTCCATTGATTTTTAAAGCCTTTGCAAATTCCTGGGCAACACTTGGCTTTTCCGCAATAAATAATGATTTACCCATTCATTTCCTTTCTTTTTGCACGGACTCGATAACGGCCAGAGAACAGTTCCCTGGCCGTCATAATCGAATTAACGTTCATTTTTCGGAGCAATATAGCCCTGTTTTGTAAGAAGTTCTGCACAGAGAACAGCTCCTCCTGCAGCACCGCGAACAGTGTTGTGAGACAGACCGATAAACTTCCAGTCATAGATCGTGTCTTCTCTCAGACGACCGATGGAAGTACCCATGCCATGTTCAAAGTCCACATCCATCTGAACCTGCGGACGATTTTCTTCTTCCAGATACTGGATGAACTGCTTTGGAGCACTCGGAAGCTCAAGTTCCTGCGGAACACCTTTGAAGTTCACCAGTTTTTCGATCAACTGCTCTTTTGTCACTTTCTTTCTAAACTTTACAAATGCCGCAGCCGTATGACCGTTTAATACCGGTACACGGATACACTGACATGTGATCTTCGGCTCGGATGCCGGAACAATCACGCCGTCTTCAATCTTACCCCAAAGACGAAGCGGCTCTTTCTCACTCTTTTCTTCCTCTCCGCCGATATACGGAATAATGTTGCCCACCATCTCCGGCCAATCCTGGAAGTTCTTTCCTGCACCGGAAATTGCCTGATATGTAGTCGCAACCACTTCGTACGGTTCAAACTCTTTCCATGCTGTTAAAGCAGGTGCATAGCTCTGAATCGAACAGTTCGGTTTTACCGCAATAAATCCGTAAGTTGTGCCAAGTCTTTCTTTCTGGAACTTGATTACATCCATATGCTCCGGATTGATCTCCGGAACTACCATCGGAACATCCGGTGTCCAGCGATGTGCGCTGTTGTTGGAAACAACCGGAGTCTCTGTCTTTGCATATGCCTCTTCGATCGCCTTGATCTCGTCCTTAGACATATCAACGGCGCTGAATACGAAATCAACCGTAGATGCAACTGCATCCACATCATTGACATTCATCACGATCATATTCTTTACTGCTTCCGGCATCGGTGTTGTCATCTTCCAACGACCACCCACAGCTTTTTCATATGTTTTACCTGCGGAACGAGGACTGGCAGCAACCGTTACTACCTCATACCACGGATGATTTTCAAGTAAGGAGATAAATCTCTGTCCGACCATACCTGTCGCACCAAGGATACCTACTTTTAATTTCTTTTCCATAATGTCACTCCTTTTGCACGCTAAATCAATAGCAAATCGAATTGGTCTTATCCTATCGCAAAAAGCGGGAAAAATCAAGACCTTTTACTTCCTTTTCCATCTCGTTTCGCTAATTTTAAGCGGTTCAAATGGACCTCTTTCTCTTTATAGATGATAATGGTCTCTGTTCCCGGCAGATACACCTGCTCCAGAGTATCTTTCTTCTCCAGCTTCATACCTCTTACACCACGGGTATTTTTCTTGAGAACCGGAACTTCTTCCATTGCAAATTTCAGGAACATGCCCTCTTTCGATCTGAGAACAATTTCTTTTTCATCGTTCACGATGCGGATTACGGCAACTTTATCGTCGTCTGCCAGTTTTGTCGCTGCAACCATACGGTTTGCAGTTACGAATTCCTCGCCGGATACGATCTTAACAAGTGCCTGTTCTGTTGCAAAGAGGAACTTCTTCTCTGCTAAATCCTTTGCAGTGCAGCACAGAAGGATCCGTTCCTTTGCACCATCAAACTTACTGATATTGTCAACCGGAATACCTTTGTCTTTCACTTTTCCTGCCGGAATATCTGCAACCTTTACCTGATGGAGATTGCCCATATCGGTAAAGATACAAAGCTTATCATCTGTCATGATCGGCAGCAGATGCACACTTTCATTTTTCACAGATTCTGCATTTCTGTCAAAAATCGCTTTATCCAGAGTTTTGCAGTATCCGAAACGGTCCATAACGAAGATTACTTCTTTGGCTGCTTCCTTTTCTTCTACATAAACCACCTGCTCACTGTCTTCAATTACTGTGCTTCTCGGCTCCGCAAAATCTGCCTTGATCGCATCCAGATCTTCTTTTATCACAATATCCATGTTTTTCTGGTTGGACAAAATGTGACGGTATTCACGGATCTTTCTCAGTGTTTCCTTGTACTGTTTCTGAAGAGCAAGGATTTCAAGACCGATCAATTTATAAAGGCGCATTTCCAGGATCGCGCTTGCCTGACGCTCAGTAAAATGAAGCTGTTTTGCATCTTCCTCAAATCCAGGCATACGGAACTTGATATTAGCTGTGTTGCCTGTCATCAGGCAGTCTTTTGCGTCCTTCATATTTTTAGAACCGCGAAGAACTGCAATGATCAGGTCGATCACATCACAAGCCTCGATCAAACCTTCCTGTACTTCTTTCTTTTCCAGTTCTTTTGCAAGAAGAACATTGTACTTCTTCGTCAGATTTTTATACTGGAATTCCAAAAATGTATTCAGGATCTGCTTGAGATTCATCGTCTCCGGACGGCCATCATCAATGGCCAGCATATGAACACCAAAGGTATCCTCAAGCTTTGTTTTCTTATATAATATATTTTTGATCTTATTGACATCCGCATCCTTTTTCAGTTCCAGAACGATGCGGATACCTTCTTTACTGGATTGGTTGGAGATATCGACCACATCAGGAAGTTTACGGCTCTCTACCAAATCCGCGATATCCTGCAGGAACTTGTTGATGCCGGCACCGATCATCGTATATGGAATCTCTGTGATCACCAGTTTATCGCGGTCTGTTTTTCGTCTTCCAAGCTCCACTTCCACTTTTCCGCGAATCTTGATCTTACCCATACCGGTCTCATAGATCGGAAGGAGATCACTCTTATTAGAGATAATTCCTCCTGTCGGAAAATCCGGTCCCGGAAGATATTCCATCAGATCCTGTACAGTCAAAAGACGATTATCAATGTAAGCTTTTACCGCATCGATCACTTCACCCAGATTGTGCGGCGGAATGCTGGTACTCATACCGACTGCGATACCTTCTGCACCATTGATAAGGAGATTCGGTACACGAACCGGAAGCACTTCCGGCTCTTTTTCTGTCTCATCGTAGTTGGATACAAACTCAACCGTCTTATCTAAATCTTTTAAATAAACTTCCTCGGCAAACTTTTTCAGTCTCGCCTCGGTATATCGCATGGCAGCAGCACCATCGCCTTCGATGGAACCAAAGTTACCATGACCGTCAACAAGAGCCATGCCTTTCTTAAAATCCTGGGACATGACTACCAGGGTCTCGTAAATGGAGCTGTCACCATGCGGGTGGTATTTACCCATGGTATCGCCAACAATACGCGCAGATTTTCTGTGCGGCTTGTCGTGATCCAGATGGAGTTCACTCATATCGTAAAGGACACGTCTCTGTACCGGTTTCAAACCATCCCTTGCATCCGGGATCGCTCTGGCGGTAATGACGCTCATCGAATAATCCAGATAGCTTTTCTGCATCTCTTCGGAATATTCCGTTCTCAGAATCTTCTCTGCCATTGTTTGTTACTCCTTACGCATCGATCTCAGCTTCATCAGCGTGATCGTAAATAAACTTTCTTCTCGGCGGTACATCGCTTCCCATCAGAAGCTCCGTCACTTCGCTTGCCATACGCGCATCCTCAATCTCCACGCGTTTTAACACACGGTTCTCCGGATTCAGCGTAGTCTCCCAAAGCTGATCTGCGTCCATCTCACCGAGACCTTTGTATCTCTGAAGTGTAAAATCACCCTTGTGATTTCTCTTATAATCTTCCAATGCTTTGTCGTCATACAGATACTTCTCTTCGCCCTTCTTTGGCATAACCTTGTAAAGCGGAGGCATGGCAATATAAACATGACCGTTGTAGATCAGTTCCGGCATAAAACGATACAGGAACGTCAGCAATAACGTATCAATGTGGCTTCCGTCTACATCCGCATCGGTCATGAGAATGATCTTATCATAACGAAGCTTACTGATATCAAAGTCATTTCCGTAGCCCTCGGAAAAACCGCAGCCGAACGCATTGATCATCGTCTTGATCTCCGCATTGGCGAGAACCTTATCCATCGAAGCTTTTTCTACATTTAAGATCTTACCGCGGATCGGCAAGATCGCCTGGAACTGTCTGTTTCTTCCCATCTTTGCAGAACCACCCGCAGAGTCACCCTCTACAATAAAAATCTCGCACTTGGACGGATCACGGCTCTCGCAGTTTGCAAGTTTTCCGTTGCTGTCAAAGGAAAATTTGGATTTGGAAAGCATATTTGTCTTTGCTTTTTCCTCAGCCTTACGGATCTTCGCGGACTTTTCCGCACATGCTATGATACCCTTTAATGTTTCCAGATTACGGTCAAAGAACAGAACCAGCTCTTCACCGGCGATCGTATTCACAACCTTAGTTGCGTCTGCGCTTGCCAGTTTTGTTTTTGTCTGTCCTTCGAAGATCGGGTCCGGATGCTTCACCGCAACCACAGCAGTCATACCATTTCTCGTATCTGCACCCGTATAGTTTAAATCCTTTTCTTTCAGAATGCCAAGTTCACGGGCGTATGTATTGATCAGACCGGTAAAGCGGGCTTTAAATCCAACCAGATGAGTACCGCCCTCCTGGGTGAAGATATTGTTACAGAAACCGAGCACATTTTCTTCAAATGCGTCTACAAACTGGATCGCAACTTCCACTTCCATATTGTCCATGGCACCTTTAAAATAAATCGGTTCATGAACGGGATCTTTTCCGTGGTTGAGGCTCTTGACATATGCCACGATACCTTCCGGCTCATGGAAAGTAACAGATTCCTCTTCGCCCGCCCGTTTATTTTCAAAATGAATCGTCAGATTTGGATTCAAATATGCAGATTCATGGAGACGACTTTTCAGCCAGTCTTCTCTGAATTTTGTTTTTTCAAAAATTGTCGGATCCGGAAGGAAATTAATCTCCGTTCCGGTGGTCTTTGTCTTTCCGATCGTCGGCAGAAGACCATTGTTCAATTCTACTACCGGAATACCGCGTTCATATTCATCATAATGAATATAACCGTCGCGGGAAATCTTGATCATCAGTTTGTTAGAAAGTGCATTTACGACAGAAGAACCAACACCGTGAAGTCCGCCGCTGGTTTTGTAAGAATTATTGTCAAATTTACCGCCTGCGTGCAGGGTCGCAAGAACCACTCGCTCGGCAGAAACACCTTTTGCATGTAATCCCACCGGAATACCACGGCCGTTGTCCTTCACGGTACAAGAACCGTCCGCTTCCAGTGTAACCCAGACATCGGAACAGTAACCTGCCAAATGCTCGTCCACCGCATTATCTACAATTTCATATATTAAATGGTTTAAGCCTTTTGTGCCAACACCGCCGATGTACATACCGGGTCTTTTTCGAACTGCTTCCAGACCCTCAAGGACTGTGATACTGTCAGCATTATACTGTGCCTTCGCCATGGGATAACCTCCAGATATAGTATAGTCCAATTCAATATATCACAAGGCTGGGCAAAATTTCAAGCATTTTTCAGCATTTCGATCAGGTTTTCGAAAGTATGTTCGCCTATTGATTTTTTACCTATTTCTGCTATAGTAGAACTTGGTGTTTTTATATGCTGTCAGACTTGAATATGGTTATACAGACAGCAAGTTTTTTATGTAAAAAGGAGAGTTTTTATGAACAAGTATCTTGACCTCTTCCTTACATTCGCGCGTATCGGCGGCCTTACATTCGGCGGCGGTTACGCAATGCTCCCGATGCTTCAGAAAGAAGTAGTAGAAAAGCGCGGCTGGGCAACTGAGGAAGAACTGATGGACTACTACGCACTCGGTCAGTGTACACCGGGTATCATTGCAGTTAATACAGCTACTTTTGTCGGACAGAATACAGCCGGCAACTTAGGAGGAATCATTGCAACTCTCGGAGTTGTATTCCCGTCCCTGATCATCATCACACTGATCGCCATGTTCCTTCAGAACTTCGCAGATCTGGCAATCGTGCAGAATGCATTCGCAGGCATCCGTGTTTGCGTATGTGTGCTCGTATTTAATGCAGTTGTAAAGCTTTGGAAGAAAGCAGTCGTTGATAAAAAAACATTGCTCATTTTCCTGCTCGTTATGATCGGAAACTTTGCATTTGACATCGCACCGACAATTTTCGTGATCATCGCTGCTGTATTCGGAATCATCGTTAAAGTTCTTCTTGCAGAAAAGGAGGCCAAATAATTATGAATATTTACATTCAGTTATTCATTGAATTCTTTAAAGCCGGCCTCTTTGCTGTAGGCGGCGGTATGGCAACCATTCCGTTCCTCTATGATATCTCTGATAAAACAGGCTGGTTCACTCACGCACAGCTGACAGACATGATCGCGATTTCCGAGTCCACACCGGGACCGATCGGCGTTAACATGTCTACATACGTAGGTTATACCTCTGCGGGTATTCCAGGTTCTCTGATCGCAACCCTTGGACTGATCACACCGTCCATTATTGTAATCCTGATCATTGCAGGCTTTTACAACGCATTCAAAAAGAACAAATATGTTCAGGCTGCTTTCTACGGTTTAAGACCGGCATCTGCAGGTCTGATCGCTGCAGCAGGTCTTGGCGTTGTGGTACTAGTTGTTTTAAACCAGGCGAAATATGCTGCAACAGGAAGCATTATGGATCTGATCAACCTTCCGAATGTTATTTTGATGCTGATCCTCTATTACTTCACTGCAAAGTGTAAGAAAACAAAAGGTCTCCACGCTGCAGCATTCATTGCCGCTTCCGCAGTGATCGGCATTGTATTGAAACTCGGCGGAGTATAATTTCTACCTAAAAAATGAGCCGGATATGATTGTCTGTACATTCATATCCGGTATTTTTATTTGTCAAGTCAATCTCATTCTGCATATTCTATAATAAACATATCTTTTAGGAGTCAGCATGAATTTTAATCCGGAAACTATGACCTTGACTCTTGATCTTTTGGCTACCACAGGATTTGGCTGTATCATGGTCTTCCTTGGAAGAGCCATTGTACAGCGGGTGCGTCCCTTTCAGGAATGGGGACTCCCTGCTCCGGTCATCGGCGGTCTGCTTGTGGCTCTGATCCTCAGTCTTCTAAAAGCCAAGGGAATCTTTGCCGTATCATGGACCACAGCGCTGTCCAGTCACCTTATGAACATATTCTTTACCTGTGTCGGATTTGGCTTCAGTAAAACACTTCTGGAACGCGGCAAAAAATTCTGTGCCGGAATCGCTCTTTCCGTTCTACTTCTTGTGCTGCTGCAAGGTTTTCTTGGGATTGCAGTTGCAATTGCAGTCGGAATGCATCCCCTTCTCGGAATCCAGATCGGAACCGGAGCTTTGGCAGGCGGTGTCGGAACGACGTCTGCATTTGGTCCGGTTTATGAAGCTATGGGAGCTGTAGGTGCGACGGAGATCGGAGTTTCTTCTGCTACCCTTGGAATGATCATCGGAAGTCTGACAGGCGGACCTTTAGCAGTTTTATTGATCAAACGCCATAACCTGAAAGCGGACCCAAAAGATCTGGAACTGTTGAATGACAGCAATGAAGAAACGACAGCGTTAAATCACAAATCTCTCCTGAACAGTGTTTGTATGATGACGATCATCGCCATGTGCGGAATTCCGATCTATCTCCTTCTCAGCCAGATTCCTTACATCGAAATGCCTTATTTTATTGGCTGTCTGTTTGCGGGCGCGATCGCAAGAAATGTGCTGGAAGCTCTCGATGTATCATTCAATACTGATGAAATCGAAACGATCGAGCATGTTTCTCTGGATATTTTCCTCGCCATTACGATCATGACCATGGATCTTACCAGAATCTCCGGTTCCATCGGTGAAATGCTGATCGTTCTCTCCGTCGTAACGATTGCCACTCTTCTTTTTACTTATTTCATCGGTTTCCGTATGTACCACAGCGATTACAATGCGGCCTGCATGTGCGCCGGACTGATCGGAATGGGCATGGGTTCCGGCTCCAATGCAGTAGCCAATGAACGGGCCGTTATGGATAAATACGGTTACGCTCACATTGCATGGATTCTGTATCCGGCGTTCTCAGTGCTCTGTGTAGACATTTTCAATCCGCTGTTTATGTCATTTGCACCGGGATTTATGGGATTCTAATTATCAAATTTTAACCCAGCCAACGCCTGTGCAAAAGCATTGTTTACCGGCTCCTCTGCTTCTTTTCTCTGCTGGTTCATATATTTTGCCACATCACGCTTGGATACGCCTTTGCCTTCCTTCTTACGACGTTCCTGGAATGTGGAGAGTTTCTCTTTGTAACCGCATTTGCAGACAAAAATCTGTCCATCTCCTTTTCCTCGAAGCTCCAGTTTTTTGTGACAGACCGGACATCTGGCGTTGGAAGTTCGTGAAATCGTCTCACGGTGTCCGCATTCTCGGTCCTGACACACCAGCATTTCGCTGTTCTTTCCTTTCACAAGGAGCATGAGCTTTCCACATTCCGGACACTTTTTATTGGTCAGGTTGTCGTGACGGAACTTGCCTTCACCGCCTTTGATCTCTGTGATCAGCTCTTCAGAATAACCACGGATATCTTTCATAAACACATCCCGTTTCAGACTGCCTTTTGCGATCTGTGAAAGTTTCATCTCCCATCCTGCAGTCAGTTCCGGCTTCTTCAGATCCTCCGGAACCAATTCCAGTAGCTGCTTTGCCTTTGATGTCAGCAGAATATCTTTTCCTTTCTTTTCAAGCAGGAAACTGGAAAACAATTTTTCGATAATATCCGCTCGCGTTGCAACGGTACCGAGACCACCTGTTTCTCCAAGAGTCTTCACCATCGCTTTGTCTTTAGATTCCATGTAGGCAACCGGATTTTCCATAGCAGAAAGAAGTGTTGCCTCATTAAAATGAGCCGGAGGTTTAGTCTTTCCCTCCTTCATAGTAAACGTAAGCCCGGAGATTCGAACTCCTTCCTTCAATTCCGGAAGATTCTGACTCTTGTCGTCACTATCCTCGGAATCTTCAATTGCCTCGCCGCCATTCTCGTAAACAACTTTCCATCCTTCATTTTTCACGATATTTCCGTGAGCTACAAACTGCTCACCACCGATTTCCGCCACAATCGAAGTCTGTTCATATTCATACGCCGGATACATGACCGCCAAAAATCTACGCACAACAAGGTCATAAATTCTCCGCTCATCGATGGTCATATGGGACAGATCAACAAACTGCTCCGTCGGAATGATCGCATGATGATCCGACACCTTGCTGTTATCAACATAAAACGGCTTCTGTGGAATCGACTGATTGATCAGCTTTCCTGCCAATGTTCGATACGGTCCCACAGAACAAGCTTTCAAACGTTCTTTCAAACTAGGAACAATATCTGCGCTCAGATATCTGGAGTCTGTTCGCGGATATGTGAGCACCTTATGATTTTCATAGAGACGCTGCATGATATTTAACGTTTCTTTCGCTGAATAATCATACCGTTTGCTTGCATCTCTCTGAAGCTCTGTCAAGTCGTACAAAAGCGGAGCCATTGTCTTTTTCGGTGTCTTTTTTACCTGCACGACTACGGCATCTTTTCCATTCACTGCTTTCAGAATTCCATCGATCCGCTCCTTCTGGAAGGACGACATACTTCCGCTTTTTGTATCTTTCCATGTCAGTGTCAGTTCTTTATTTCTGGCTTTCAAACCGTAATATGGCTTTGGAATAAAATTTTTAATATCATCCTCACGCTTTGCAATGATCGCCAGTGTCGGAGTCTGCACACGACCACAGGATAGCTGTGCATTATACTTGCATGTAAGCGCACGGGTTGCATTAATACCAACAAGCCAGTCCGCCTCTGCACGACACATGGCTGCATCATATAACGGCTCATATTCTTTTCCACTCTTCAGATTTGCGAAGCCTTCTTTAATTGCCTTATCCGTTACAGATGAAATCCAGAGGCGCTTCAAAGGCTTCTTCGCTCCTGCTTTTTTCAGAATTAATCTGGCAACCAATTCACCTTCTCGTCCGGCGTCAGTGGCAATAATGATCTCACCAACATCATTTCGATGGATCAGTGTTTTCACCGCATTATACTGTTTTCCGGTCTGCTTGATCACTTCCAGTTTAAAGGATTCCGGCATCATCGGAAGGTGTTCCATCTTCCATTCTTTATATTTCTTATCATAATCCTCCGGATCAGCCAATGTTAC
>SVDR01000045.1 GCA_015057755.1 Lachnoclostridium sp. | reverse complement strand
AGTATATCCTCTTGCTTCAAATGTGGCGCGGAGTCCTCCGGACGGAAAAGAGGATGCATCCGGCTCACCTTTAATTAATTCTTTTCCGGAGAATTCCATAATCACGCCACCATCAGGGGAAGGGGAAATGAAACTGTCATGTTTCTCCGCGGTAACACCGGTAAGTGGCTGGAACCAATGTGTATAATGTGTTGCACCATTCGCAACAGCCCAGTCTTTCATTGCTGATGCGACCGCATTCGCCACGCTGATATCCAGCTTTGCTCCCTCGTCAATGGTTTTTCTCAACGATTGATATACTTTTGCAGATAAATTCGCTTTCATTACCCGGTCATCAAAAACTTTACATCCGAAATAATCCGTTACATTTTTCATAATCCTAGTACTCCTTTCATCTGTCCTGCCAAATCACCATACGATTCCCTTCCGGAGAATTCCGTTTTATGCATAAGAAAAGGCAAGGGTGCCGTTCACAGTACAGTTATCTGTACCGTAAAAGACGCCCTTGCCTTTACACGCTGGATAATACACCTATTTTGAATTTTTGTCAATTACTTTTTTATCGTACTAAAGTTACAAAAGCCTTGCAATACTTACCTATGATTGTAATTTTAAAATGATTTTTTTATATTTACCTTATCATAATCAAACTACTCTATAGGAGGAAATAATATGGAACTCACTACAATTCAGATCGGCATGTTCGAAATGTTAGCTATTGTAATTCTTGCAATTTACCTCGGCCAGTGGATTCGGGAACATTTCCCAATTCTAAAAAAATACTGCATTCCGGCACCGGTGGTCGGAGGAACCTTACTTTCCATCATTACATGCATTCTCTATATGATGGACATTGTTACCTTTGAATGGGAAAACTATACGGTTATGAACAATTTCTTCTACAACCTTTTCTTTGCAGCGTCCGGAACTGCGGCATCCCTCAAGCTGCTAAAGAAAGGCGGAAAACTGGTTCTTATTTTTTCCATTCTGGCTGCTGTACTTGCGGTCATCCAGAATGCGGCTGCACTTGGTCTTGGTATTGCAATGGATATGAACCCGCTTACAGCATTAATGGCCGGTTCCACACCACTTACAGGAGGTCACGGAAACGCAGCTTCCTTTGGTCCGATCGCAGCCGAGATGGGCGGCGTCGGTGCTCTTGAAGTAGCAATTGCTTCTGCAACATTTGGTCTGATTTCCGGTTCTATCATAGGCGGACCGATTGGACGTCAGCTAATCCGTAAAAACAATCTTGACAAAAACTATGTGGAAGAAACAAACGACAGTTTCAGCGAAAAAATATCCTTCGCTTTCAGTAGTGAGCGCTCCAAAACAGCATGGTTTATCTTACTGCTTGCATGTGGTCTTGGACAGTTACTTCTCCAAATCCGTCAGTTCATTCTTCCAAATGTAAATATTCCGATTCATGTAATGTGCATGCTGGGAGGAATCATTGCACGGTTTATCTTAGATAAAACAAACACCGGAGATGATGCCATGTACGAAACTCTTGACAATATCGGTGATATCTGTCTTGCGCTCTTTGTTTCTATGTCCATAGTCACAATGAAGCTCTGGCAGCTGATTGATCTGGCTCTCCCGTTAATCACGATCCTAATGGTTCAGCTTGTTATCATCTATCTGTTTACGCGCTTTATTACGTTTAATCTTTGCGGCCATGACTACGATGCTGCGATCATTGCAGTCGGCCACACAGGCTTCGGCCTTGGTGCAGTACCGGTATCTATGGCTACAATGACCTCTGTGTGCGAACAGTACCATTATTCCAAACTTGCATTCTTTGTTGTGCCTTTGATCGGTGGTTTTATCAGCAATTTAACAAATGCCGTGGCAATTACAGCTTTCCTGAACATCGCTCAGGGGCTCCTATAAATCACATAATTCCATACAGATTGAATCCTCCTTTTAATATATCTTGTCGGGAAAAGCAGCCCTCCCCTTTCTGCTTTTCCCGATTTTTTTGATATTTATTTAACATTTTGCATTGATTTTTTTTACAATCATCATTATACTTAACGTGATTCTTATACGATTGAGAGGTTTCAGATGACTTCAAAATTCCGGACATTATCATTGGAAAAACAACTTTTTTTTAGCTTCCTGACACTCTCTGCCCTGCTTTTGTTTCTTTCACTGAGTATCACACTTTCTTTCAACATCACAAAACAAAGGCGGGAAATTGATAAATCAATCAGCAGTATTGCAGCGTATATTACATCAATGGAGCAAGTGGCAAATATGTTGGAACTTGGCTATCCTACTGAAGAAGCCCGTAAAGAAATTGATTCTGTATACCATTCATTTTCCGATTTAAACGTCATAGATGTTTATAATGCAGAAGGGCTCCGTTTTTATCATACTGACCGGCAAAAAATCGGAGAATCCTTGCTAAACGGAGAGGAACAGGCAATCCTGAACGGAAGTGCTCCCTATATTACAACCGGAGTTGGAACTCTGGGCACCCAGCGCCGCGCATTTCATGCTGTAAAAGATCAGAACGGTACGATTATCGGCTTCGCAATGGTCTCTGTCTTTACCACATATATTTCAGATCAGGCAAAAGCTTTGTTTCCGGTCTATTTTTTCATACTGATCCTTATGCTGGCAACCAGTGTTTTTATTTCTCACATCATTGTACATATGCTGAGGTCCTCACTAATGGGTCATCACCCTAAGGAGCTTTTGGAGTTATACCTAAAACAAGACACCGTACTGAATGTCATGGAAGAAGGAATTGTTGCTTCAGATCACAATGGTGTTATCATCTTTGCCAATCAAGCGGCAAAAAATCTTTTACAGGAAAACCAGGATATAATCGGCTCCCCTATTTGCGATTTGTTTTCCATTACCTCTGCTGCAAAGATTATAGATTCCGGAATCGCTGTATCCCATAAAGACTGTCAGCTGAAAAACAGATCGCTTATATACAGCGAGCTTCCGATTGGTACTGCTCCAAATGTCCAGGGCGTTCTTACGATATTTAATGACCGCTCGGAAATCGAAAAACTCTCGGATGAACTTTCTGGTACAAAATCCATGTTGGATACACTTCGAGATCTGAATCATGAATTTTTAAACAAGCTCCATGTCATCCTCGGTTACCTTCAGACCGGTGAGACGGAAAAAGCGATCACATTCATCACAAACAGTAACCTTGTATCCAGTCAGGCCATCCGCCAGACTGCTGACTGTCTCCGCGTGTCCCAGATTTGCGCACTGGTCATCGGTAAAATGATGCATGCAGCAGAACTTGGTATCGTCTTAAACATCACACCTGACAGCCGTTGCATGAGCAAATATCTTCTAGTTCCTGTAGATGTCTATATCACGATTATTGGAAATCTCCTTGAAAATGCCATTGAAGAACTGGCTCTTTCACAAAACAAAATAAAAGAGATTTCACTTGGCATCTATATGACCCAGGAATGCACGATCATCTCCTGCGAAGATACCGGGCGCGGAATTTCAAATACACTTCTTCCCATTCTATTCGAAAAAGGTGTGTCAACAAAAGGCAATAACCGCGGAACCGGACTTTTTCTAATCAAACAGGCATTGGATTTATATGGCGGTGAAATTGAAATAGATACAGAGGAAGAGGAAGGAACAATCTTCACCGTTACTTTCACACGAAAGGAGCTTGCATAATGTATCGAGTGCTTATTATTGAGGATGACCCTATGGTCGCATCGATTAACCGTCAATACGTAGAAGTGACTTCTCCATTCCGGGTAGACCGGATATTTAAAAGCGGGGCTGATGCATTGGAATATTTAAAAACACATGACACAGACCTGATCATTTTAGATTACTATACCCCATCTATGAATGGTTCGGAGTTTATTGACCATCTTCACTCTCTGGGTAAGGCTCCTGCTATTATCATGGTAACTTCAGCAAACGATACGGATATCGTTCAGTCTCTTTTCACCCGTGGTGTCATGGATTATCTTGTTAAGCCATTTGAATATCAACGCTTCAAACTGGCCTTAAACCGTTTCCATGAAAAGCGAATGTATCTCACGAAATCACACGAGGCCCTAAATCAGTACGCTCTTGACCAGCTTTTTAGTCGAACCGATATCAACCCGGAACCGTCTTTCAGGCTGTCAAAAGGACTCAATGATGTAACCTTGCAAAAAATTCATTCATTTTTAGCTTCGAACCCGGATACATTTTTCGCCAGTGAGCAAGTTGCAGAACAAATGGAACTTTCCCGAATTACAGTCCGCCGCTATCTGAATTATCTGGTTGACATCCATGAGTGCGTCAGTATTGTAGATTACAAGACCGGAGGGCGGCCTTCCATTAAATACAGTCTCGCGAAAGCTAATAAGAGGTAACATTTATGAGAAACAAACGATGTCCACGACTTGTATTATGGATTGCCATTTGCTTATTCCTTACCGGCTGCACAGCTTTTCCATCTGAGAGCTATGGAAATCCGGCAAACAATCTGACTGCTCTCACAATCGGTACTGCTGACAGCGGAGGAACCATGTACCCAGTTGGAAAAGCAATTGCCCAGATCATCAGCAGTTCCGATCTCCAGATCAATGTAAATTTAAGCGCCTCCAATGGTTCGGCTTCTAACGTAGATTCTCTTGCCAATGAAGAAATCGATCTCGGTTTAGTCAGCGGTGATATTGCATATGCTGCACTTCATGGGTTGGATGAATTTTCCGAGAACCCTGCAGAGAGTTTGCGATGCATTGCAGCCTTATATCCGAGTATTTCCAACTGGATGGCACTTTCTGATTCCGGTTTCACCTATGTCCACGATCTAGCAGGTTCCAGTATCGGTATTGGACCGCAAAATTCGACAACCGAATTATCAGCCAGAATTGCATTGCAATCTATGGGAATCTCTGGTGACAATACCTCTTTCACTGCCTGCGGAATCGGTTCTGGTGCTTCTGAAGTAAAACGTGGGAACTTACAGGCAATTCACGGCTTTGCCGGCATCCCAATCTCCGGTCTCTCAGCATTAGCAGATTCAACGCCATGTACTCTTTTGCGGTACACCGACGAGGAGCTGAATACCATATTAACAGAAAATACGTTTTATTATCGTGATGTTATTCCGGCGAACACTTATGCCGGCCAAACGGAAGAGATCGATAGCTTTGGCATTAAATGTCTCTTATGTGTCAATGCATCTATGGACGAGGATCTTGTCTATCAACTGACTCAAATTATATATGAACATACATCGGAATTAATTCTGCTTCACCCGGCGATGTCAGTTCTTGAAAACGCTGATTTTATGTACACCGATTTGCCCATCCCTCTTCATACCGGTGCCAAACAGTATTATCAGGAAAAGCTGCTTCTTAAATAAAGCGGGATATAAAACCATTAAAATTTGCAAAAAAGAAAGTAGGTATGCTTATGAAGTATTCAAAAGAAGAGGTCATACAGTATGTAACGGAAGAAGATGTCAAATTCATCCACCTCACCTTTTGTGATGTGTTTGGCAAGCAGAAAAACATATCCATTATGCCGCAGGAGCTTCCACGTGCTTTTGAATATGGCATTGCCATTGATGCATCTGCGATCGCCGGTTTTGGCGATGAAAACCATTCCGATCTGTTTCTTCATCCGGAAGCAGATACCCTGATGCCTTTACCGTGGCGTCCAGAACATGGCTGTGTAGTAAGAATGTTCTGCCACATTACTTATCCGGACGGACGAATCTTTGATTGTGATACCCGGTCCATCTTAAAGAAAGCAATTCAGGATGCAGAACAAGCCGGATATCAGTTTTTCTTTGGTGCTGAACAAGAATTTTATCTTTTCAATTTGGATCAAAATGGGGAACCGACCAAAATCCCATATGACCAAGCCAGCTATATGGATATTGCTCCGGAAGACAAAGGAGAAAACATTCGTCGTGAGGTCTGCCTGGCCCTGGAACAAATGGGCATCCAGCCGGAAAGTTCACACCACGAAGAAGGGCCTGGACAAAATGAGATTGATTTCCGCTATTCTGAGCCTTTGACTGCTGCAGATAATGCTATGACGTTTCAGACGCTTGTAAAAACAATCGCAAAACGTAATGGACTATATGCTGACTTCAGTCCAAAACCACTGGAGGATAAACCAGGAAACGGTTTCCATATCAATATCTCTGTAAAAGCATTAGATGGAACAGATACGATGGATTACCTGATCGCAGGTATTTTAGATAAAATTTCGGATATGACCGTATTTTTAAATCCGACAGAAAACTCCTATCATCGTTTTGGAAGTCATAAAGCACCAAGATATATTTCCTGGTCAAGTGAAAACCGTTCCCAACTTGTACGGGTTCCCGCAGCCGTAGGAGAATACCGTCGTGCCGAACTTCGTTCGCCCGATCCAGCAGCCAATACTTATCTGGCATTTGCCTTAATGATTTATGCTATCTTAGATGGAATTCAGAACAAACGGAGTCTTCCTTCTCCTACAGATATCAATCTTTATAGAGCAGAAGAATCCATCCTCGCGAATTTCAGGCAATTGCCCAAAGATTATCACTCCGCCTGCAGGATTGCTGCAAACAGCGATTTTATCAAAAAACATATTCCGGAAGCCATTTTAGATATTTACTGCAAAAAGTAATTCAGAGCAAAGAAAAAGAGGAGGTGCCGCATGAGTTTGAAAGAACGTGTTTACAGTATACTCATCTTATCCGCAACGGATCATTTTACCTCTGCTTTTGCTGACTTGCTGCCTGAAACAAGATATGATCCCGTCCATACTGTCACAAGTATCAGTGCAGCCAAACGGATACTTGCAGAAAAATCTTTCGATTTTATCATTATTAACTCTCCTTTGCCTGATGGAACCGGAATACGTTTTGCTATTGATACTTGCACAGGCAAACAGTCTGCCGTTCTGCTTCTGGCAAAAAGTGATATCCATGCAGGCATCCACGACCAGGTTGCGGAATATGGAGTTTTCACATTGCCCAAACCCACCTCAAAGTCAACCATGATCCATGCACTCAACTGGCTGGAAAGCGCCAGAGAACACCTTCGGCAATTTGAAAAGAAATCGCTATCCATTGAAGAAAAAATGGCTGAAATCCGTCTGGTCAATAAAGCGAAATGGATTTTGATCAGTGAACTCTCCCTGAGTGAACCGGAAGCTCACCGCTACATAGAAAAACAGGCAATGGATCGCTGTATTTCAAAGCGAACCATTGCCGAGGAAATTATTAAGACTTACACTTAGAACTGTGTCTTTTATATTTCAATACATTTTTCATTCTGTTTGATAACGCTCCACTCCTTTATGAAATGAACAGAAATTGATCTAAGAGGGCAAATGAAATAATCTCATATATTAAACAGAAACCGACACCTCTCACAGCGGTGCGTGTTCATCAGGTGTACACCAAAAACGCCAAAATCTATTGAAAATTCCCTTTTTTTGTGTTAGAGTAAAGTGTCGTAATAGACTCATAAAAACCTTGTAAATAAAAGAAAAATCAAAGGAGAAATAGATTATATGAAATTAGGTATCGTAGGCCTTCCGAACGTAGGTAAGAGTACATTATTCAACTCCCTGACAAAAGCCGGTGCTGAGTCCGCAAACTACCCGTTCTGTACCATTGACCCGAACGTAGGTATTGTTCCGGTTCCGGATTTCCGTTTAAAATTATTAACCGACCTGTACAAGTCCAAAAAGACAACTCCGGCTGTGATCGAGTTCGTTGATATCGCAGGTCTTGTAAAGGGCGCTTCCAAGGGCGAAGGTCTGGGCAACCAGTTCCTCTCCAACATCCGTGAAGTAGATGCCATCGTTCACGTTGTTCGCTGCTTCGAGGATTCCAACGTAATCCACGTTGACGGCAGTGTAAATCCGCTCCGCGATATTGAAACGATCAACTTAGAGCTGATCTTCTCCGATATCGAGATCCTGGAAAGAAGAATTGCAAAAGGTGCAAGAGGCGCTGCTAACAACAAAGCAATCGCAAAAGAATTAGAGATCGTAAAAGCAATGAAAGCACACCTTGAAGAAGGCAAGCTTGCGAAGAGCTTCGAGTGCGAGGACGAAGATGCACTTGCATTCCTCAACTCTTTAAACCTTTTAACATGGAAGCCGGTTATCTTCGCTGCTAACGTAGCTGAGGATGAGCTCGCTGACGACGCTGCAAACAATGCGTATGTTGCATCTGTTCGTGAGTTTGCGGCAGAAAATGATTCCGAAGTATTTGTGATCTGTGCTCAGATCGAGCAGGAAATTGCAGAGCTGGACGATGATGAGAAGAAGATGTTCCTTGAGGACCTCGGTCTTGAGGAATCCGGTCTGGACAAGCTAATCGCAGCAAGCTACCGTACACTTGGTCTCCACAGCTTCCTCACTTCCGGTGAAGACGAGACACGCGCATGGACCATCAAGCTTGGTACAAAAGCACCGCAGGCAGCCGGCAAAATCCACTCTGACTTTGAGCGCGGCTTCATCAAAGCGGAAGTTGTAAACTACAAAGATCTTCTTGATTGTGGTTCTTACAGCGCAGCCAGAGACAAAGGCCTCGTTCGTATCGAGGGTAAAGAGTATGTGATCAAAGATGGTGACGTTGTTCTCTTCCGTTTCAATGTATAATTCAATCTGACATGATAAAAAGGACTAAGGCGCTCTTCTGTGCAGCACCTTAGTCCCTTTATTTTTTCGTTTAAATTTTCTTTAACATTGCTGTGTTAGCGATCACGATCAGAGTTGTCTCTGCGTCCAGCGCCTGTTCCGGATTGATACTTACGGTTACAAAATCCTCTTTCTTTATCGCCACGATATTCAATCCGTATTTTTTTCGAAGATTCAGTTCGATCAGGTTTTTTCCAATCCATTCGTCCTTCACATCAATCTCAATGATCGACACATCTTTCGACAGGGAGATCATATCGATAAAACCGGAGCTCAGCAGATTTTTCGCAAGGCGGATTCCTGATTCTTTTTCCGGGAATACAACCTGATCCGCACCGACACGCTTTAAGATCTTCTGGTGCATTTCATTGGCACATTTGGCGATCACAGTCTTAACTCCTGCCTCTTTGCAAAGCGTTACAGCCATGACACTGGCTTCCAGATTGTTGGCCATACTGATGATGACAACGTCAATGTTGCTGATTCCGAGGCGTGAAATTACCTCTGCATCTGTAACGTCAGCACATTTACACACAGGCAGATATGCGGCTGCGTCATTCACAATTTTCTGCTCCGCATCAACTGCGATCACTTCCATACCGTTTTCCACCAGTTCTTTGGCGACAGCAGTGCCATATCTTCCAAGTCCGAAGACTGCATATGTTTTTTCCCTTCTCATGCTCCTTCTCCTTTAACCTATGATAACTTCTTCTGTTGGCTCGGATATGACATTCTGGCTTTCGTTCCTGCTTCCAAGGGCAATCGCCATCGATATCGGACCGACCCTGCCAAAATACATGGTAACGATAATGATCATTTTACCGAATGTATTCAGGCTTGCTGTAAAGTTTCTCGACAATCCGACGGTTGCCGAAGCGCTGACGGTTTCATAAATCACATCGAGCGCCGGAGCGTCGCTTACCGCCATCATCAAAATAATGGACGTCACGCAGATAGTCAAAAATGCCACCACGACAGCAACTGCCTTTCTGACATCACGATCTGATAAACTCCGGCCAAACAATGTAACGCTGCTCTTATTGGCAATCGTCGCATATGCCGAACAAAACAGAACTGCAGCCGTAACTGTCTTGATTCCTCCTGCAGTTCCGACCGGAGAGCCTCCGATCAGCATCAGTAAGAGCGAAACTGCTGCCGACGCATCTGTCAGATTCTCCTGCGGAATAGATGCGAATCCGGCCGTTCTTGTTGTAATTGACTGGAACAGTGAGACCTGAATCTTGTCAAACAAAGACATGGATCCAATTGTCTGCGGATTGGAATACTCAAATATGAAAATAGGCAGTGCACCGCCAAGGATCAGACCTAACGTCACGGTAAGCACGATCTTGCTGTGTAAAGACAGATACCGGAATACTTTTCTATTCCTTTTCGTGCGCTTTTTCATTACTCGGAGCACATCCCACCATACGATATAACCGAGTCCGCCAAGAATGATCAATGTGGAGGTTACAAAGTTGATCAGTGGATTGACCGCGTAATCGCACAGGCTGTTCTCTCCAATGATATCGATTCCCGCATTGCAAAAAGCTGAAATCGCGTTAAATACGGATATCCAGATACCTCTTGGACCAAATTCAGGAACAAAAACACTCATATAGAACAGTGCACCAGCTGCCTCGATCGCCAATGTGCCAGCCAGGACATTCTTCACAAATCTCACAAGCCCTGACATCGTATTCAGGTTGAATGCGTCCTGAATGAGAAGTCTGTCGCTGATTCCCATTTTTTTATTCAAAAGAAGCATAAAACCGGACATGATCGTTACTACACCCAGTCCGCCGATCTGTATCAGGATCAGAATCACGACCTGCCCGAATGTGCTCCACGTAGACACTGTAGGCAGAGTCACAAGTCCGGTCACGCAAGTCGATGTGGTGGCTGTAAACAATGCGTCCAGGTATGGGACTGCAATCCCATCCGCGGAACTGATCGGCAGCGCCAAAAGAACACTTCCTAATAAAATCGTCACAAGGAAACCCAGTAAAATGATCTGGGTTGTTGACAAATGAAATTTTTTCATACATTCTTTTTCCTAACGGAAATATTCAAAAGACAGGTGCTGTAACATAACTGTTATGCACCTGTCCGATCATCAGATATCATCTTTTCGATTTAATTAATCTTCCAGATCATCTTCGCCAACGATCTCATCGTACTCTGCCTCATCAAGAAGCTCGTCGAAAGCGTCTGCTACGATCTCGTACTCTTCGTCGCTGATGATATTGTCCAGCTCCGGATTTCCTTCTGCATCCTCTTTGTAGCGGTATAAGAATACTTCGCCGTCCTCAGCCTCTTTGCCGTCTAACGGAAGAAGTGCGATATAATCGTGGTCGCCGGCTTCGAAGATCGTAAGAACAACACACTCAAGATCGCTGCCGTCTTCCAGTGTAAGTGTTACTGTCATCTCTTCGTTCTCGGACATATTCTGAAAATCAAGATTTTTCTTATCTGTTGCCATTTTTATTTCTCCTTTAAAAAAGTTAGTTTTCAAACTGCTACAAGCATATCAGTAAACACGCGAAAAATCAACAACATTCCTTTATAAATCTGGAAATTTCCTGTTTCCTGTGGTAACGTTCGCGTACCGCACACAAATGCAGCCGTTCTTTTGCACGGGTCATTGCCACATAAAACAGACGCCTTTCTTCCTCGATATCCGCCGGCAGCAATGCCTTGTGATGGGGACATATGCCCTCATTGGCGTCGATAACAAAGACGATCCGGTATTCCAGTCCTTTTGCACTGTGCATCGTAGACAAGGTTACTCCTGATTCTTCGTTTTCTGTTTTTCCACGTTTCTGTTCTTTTAATGCCTCTTCATACTGCCTGATATGCTCCTGCCATTGTGCGAAGGTTGCAAATCCTGCCGCACTCTCCGCCAGCTGATCTGCGATCTCAAATAATTCTTCCGGTTTCAGACGCCGGAATTCTGCATATTCCTTCAGATACTGGTCATATCCAACAGCTTTCCGGATATAGTTGATGGCTGCGGCAGGTTTCAGTCTTCCGATGGTAATGATGTCGCTCTCCAGATCACAAACCCGCGCTTCCATCCAGTCTCGGTCCTGGTAAAAATTTTTCACGGCATCCAGCGACACCTCGGTCGTATCAAATGCATCCCGGCTGAAATAGCGGTTCGGACGGTTCATGATCCTGAAAAAGTCACTCCGTTTCCGACTTCCGTCTCCAAGAGCAAGATACGCAAAGAAATCCTTCGCAATCCAGTGATTATACAAATTGGGGATGGCATCCCGCATCACAAACGGAATGTTGTACTCCATCAATTTCTCCGCCAAAAGTCCGGAACCACTGCCTGCACGGAACAAAACAGCCATATCTTCATACTGGTATCCGGCCTGTTCATAAAGACGCAGCTTTCTTGCCACATCTTCCATCTCACGCAGCGGATTTTCATAGACCATACACTCCACCGAACGACCGGCTCCGTGAACCGGAACAAGCGCCTTTTCATAACGCACCCGATTGTGACCGATCAGCTTCAGCGAAGTCTGCACAATGTCTTTGGTCGAACGATAATTTTCTGCCAAAAGTACCTGCTTCGCTTCCGGATAGTCTTTCATAAAACCCAGCATGATCTCCGGTTTTGCACCTCGAAAACGGTAGATCGACTGATCATCGTCTCCGACAATAAAGAGATTATTTTCCGGGAGTGCCAGCATCCGCACGATTTCATACTGAATACGATTGATATCCTGAAACTCGTCCACAAGGATATACTGATATTTTCGCTGCCACGCTGATAAAATATCCGGTCTCTGAGTGAATAATTCGTAACACATGATCAGCATATCATCGAAGTCGATCTTTCCGGTCACGCGCAGCATATCATCGTATCCTGTATACAGTTTTTTAAACCACTCCTCCGGGCAATTCTGGGAGTAATAATAATCCAGGTCGATCCTGCTGCCCTTCACATAACTGATCTCGTTGATGACAGAGGAAATGAACTCACTCTCATCATCCACTTCCAGCTCAGATTTTACCAGAAATTCTTTAAAGAAGTTCCGTTTGTCCTCTTCCCCAAGAACATTTCCCGCCGGAAACCGATACGCCAGTTTTAAGATCTGATAAAAAATCGAATGGAACGTGCCAAAGCTGACTCTGCAGGCATTGGCATCGCCCTCTGCCAGCCGGTAAAATCGTTCCTTCATCTCCATTGCGGCTGCTTTTGTAAATGTAATGACCAGAATGCTGGATGGGTTCACGCCCTGCTCCAGCAGCCTATTAATTCGATGTGTGATCACAGTCGTCTTTCCCGAACCGGGTCCTGCCAGAACCATCATCGGACCATCTTTGTGGGAAAGCGCTGTACTCTGTGCTTCATTAAATCTCATACCGTATAAAAGAAATGTTGCGACGTGCAAAGATACACGCCGCAGCATTGAAAATCATTATCGTAAAATTAGATAGATGCCTCAAGAAGAGCAATACCCTTCTTAATTCTCTCGATGGACTCTTCCTTACCGATGATCTCCATGATCTCAGTTGCACCTGCCGGTGTCATCTGCTTACCGGAAACGGCTGTACGGATCGGCCACATAACGAAACCTGTCTTCACACCTGCATCAGCCACATACTGGGACAGAGCTGCGTAAAGAGCATCGTTGGAGTAATCCTCCTGAGCCTCTAAGATCGGAAGAACCGCCTTTAATGTCTCGAGGGAGTTCTCTTTGTTTGTCTTCATCTTCTTGTGAGCGTACATCTCCGGATCATACTCCGGAAGTGTCTCGAAGAAGTCAACCTGACCTGCGATATCCGGAAGAACCTCAATTCTTGTCTTTACCATCGCAGCGATCTTCTTCAGATCGAACGGTTTTGTAAGTGCTTCTTTGAGGTACGGCTCTGCGATCTCATAGAAAGCGTCGAAGTCCATCTTCTTTAAATATTCACTGTTCATCCAGCGAAGTTTTGTCATATCAAAAACAGCCGGAGACTTGCTCATATTGTGGTAATTGAACTCTTTTACTAACTGTTCAAGTGTGAAGAACTCCTCGTTGCCAGCCGGAGACCAGCCGAGTAATGCTACGAAGTTTACGATCGCCTCTGTGATGAAGCCCTGCTCAAGAAGGTCTTCGAAAGAGGAATGACCGCTTCTCTTGGATAATTTCTTATGCTCTTCGTTTGTGATCGTTGGGCAGTGTACGTAAATCGGAACCTCCCAGCCAAACGCCTCGTAAAGACGGTTGTACTTCGGAGAAGAGGAAAGGTACTCATTACCTCTTACTACGTGTGTGATGCCCATAAGGTGATCATCCACTACGTTTGCGAAGTTGTATGTCGGGAATCCGTCGGATTTGATGAGGACCATGTCGTCCAGTTCCGCATTGTCAACTGTGATATCGCCGTAGATATCGTCGTGGAATGTTGTTGTACCCTCTTTCGGGTTGTTCTGACGGATAACGAACGGCATACCTGCTGCCAGATTTGCCTCTACTTCTTCCTTGGAAAGGCTTAAGCAGTACTTGTCATAAGTCATGATCTCTTCGCCGTTTACATTGGATCTTAAAGAATCCAGACGCTCCTGTGTACAGAAGCAGTAGTAAGCCTCGCCTTTTTCTACCAGCATCTTCGCATATTCCATGTAAATGCCGGCTTTCTGACGATCAGACTGTACATACGGACCAAAGCCTTTGTCTTTATCCGGACCTTCGTCGTGAATCAGGCCTGTTTTCTCCATAGTTCTGTAAATAATATCAACAGCACCCTCTACAAGACGTCCCTGGTCTGTATCCTCGATACGAAGGATAAAATCACCGTCTTCATGTTTTGCGATCAGGTAGGTATAAAGAGCAGTTCTCAGGTTACCTACATGCATACGTCCTGTCGGGCTCGGTGCAAATCGTGTTCTAACTTTTCCCATAATTGTTTTCTCCTGTTTCTAATATTTAAGGGGATATCTCTCCCTGAAAAATTAATTTCATACGCGTACATTATACCGCCATATCCAGTAACATGCAAGCAAGATTAAAATAAACGATCAAACTTACCGCATCGACAATGGTCGTGATCAGCGGTCCCGCCATGATCGCCGGGTCCATTTTCAGGACTTTCGCCGCGATCGGCAGTGTACATCCGATCGTCTTCGCAATTACAACGGTCACAAATACGCTGGCAACAACCACAAAACTGATCATCGTGTTGCCCGGATACTGGATCATCAGACGGATAAAGTTGGCAGCAGCCAGAACCATACCGGCGATCAGACCAACCCGAACTTCTTTCCAGATAACCCGCAAAATGTCGGACGGTTCGATCTCACCGATCGACATGCCTCGAATGATCATGGCACTGGACTGGCTTCCGGAGTTACCGCCTGTGTTCATTAACATCGGTGTAAAGCTGACAAGCAGCGGGATCGCCGCGAATGCATTTTCATATCGTGTCAGGATCGCACCCGACAAAGTACTGGACAGCATTAAGAACAGCAGCCATGGAATACGGTTTTTTGCCAGTTCAAATACTCCGGTCTTCAGATACGGCTTTTCACTCGGAAGCATGGCAGCCATCTTCTCGATATCCTCTGTGGCCTCTTCTTCCATAACGTCCATAACGTCATCGACAGTGATGATACCGACCAGACGATCCTCACTGTCTACAACCGGCATACTCAGAAGATCGTACTTATTGATCATCTCTACGACTTCTTCCTGGTCCATGGTTGTTGTTACTTTGATCACGTTATCGTCCATGATATCGCCCACAAGCGCTTCGTACGGATTCATCAATAAATCCTTGATCGTCACAACGCCCTCCAGCTGGCGTTTGTCACCCATAACATAACAGGTGTAGATCGTTTCTGAATCGATACCATGTTTGCGAATATAAGCAAAGCATTCATCAACGGTCATCCTGGCTTTCAGGCCGATATACTCCGCTGTCATAATGCTTCCTGCGCTATTTTCCGGATATTTTAAAAACTGATTGATCAGCTTTCTGGTCTCCGGTTTTGTATTTTCCATAACTCTTCGGACAATGGTCGCCGGCATCTCTTCCAGCATATCCACCGCATCATCCACATACAGATCTTCCACAATTTCAGAAAGCTCTCTATCGGTAATGCTGTTGATGATCTGCTCCTGAGAATCCGGATCCAGTTCTGCAAAAACCTCCGAAGCCATCGCCTTCGGCAGCATGCGGAATACAAGCATCGTCCGATCTACAGAATCCAGTTCTTCCATAAATAAGGCAATATCTACCTCATTCAGTTCCAAAAGCGCTTCTTTCAGCTGGCGATACTTTTTCGCTTTCACCAGCTCCAATAATTCCTCTAAATCAATGTTCTCCATTGCTTCGTTAGACATTACGCACATCCTCCATTCCATATCATTTTTTCAATCTGGACTGGAGACAATACGACACTCTAAAAACAGCTATACACATAATGGATAGATTCCATTGTATGTACCGCTGGCGGTTCAGGGTGGGCATCTGCCTCCATCTTTCGACTTCGACCTTCCATTATGTGTTCACTTCCTTTCGCTTTTCGATTTCATGTTCTAGGTCTGTCATTTCATTATAAGTAAATTTTATCCAAATAGCAATAAAAAAATCCCGCTGCCGAACACAATTTTCTGCCCGGCGACGGGATCGTTCCTTTTATTCATCTTCCACTAATCTCAATCCCGCGGTATCCGTTACCGGGAGAGAAAATGCAATGGATTTTGCTTTCGTCTGCAGACCGGCATCTTTCATGATCGCCTGCATGATCGGATTTTTTAATTCTGTTTTTGCCACGATCAGAACCAGCTCTTTTTCAGAAGCAAGGGATACGCCCATGAACTTCTCTGCCAGCTCCATACCGGTTCCCTTCGCATGGATTACAGTTCCGCCGTATGCACCGGCACCTCTTGCTGCATCCATGACCATATTGGTATAGCCCGGTTCTGTGATTACAATAATCAGATGATGATCTGTATTCTTCAAGGTGGTCTCCTCCTCTTTCTGATAATCCTGTGTCTCCAGTAAGAACTGAAGCTGCTTCATCCCGCCAATGCTGCTGAGCGGAACAGTGAATGCAATACCTCCGCCCGGTGCATCAATCTTCAGTTTTTTCTCCAACTGACGTTTTACCGTCAGCCATGATTTCTCTTCCACAATGGAAAAAGAAACCGCTTTCTGGTTGGATTCCAGTCCGAGATAGTCCAGGATCTCATTGGATGCAGTACCATAACCCAAAGATAAGAAGGCCACATGCAGATCATTGTTCTGATACACTTCCATATAACGATTCAGATCTTTTCGATTCACGATCGTTGTCATTAAATTTAAACTTCCCATATGATCCTCATTTCTATACTGTTACAGTTCGATAATCTCCAAGTCGCTGCCAAGGTCCGCAGTCGCAAATGCTGCCGAATCTGCAAAACCTTCGTGAAGCTTTTTCTCCTTCATCTTGCTGATCAATCCCATAACCTGAATGGTGATCAGCGGAGTCATCGCTACCATTGCTACGATACCAAAGGCATCGGTAATAATATTTCCTCCCAATGCTTCACAAGCGCCCATGGCAAACGGAAGCAGGAATGTCGCGGTCATCGGACCGGAGGCAACACCACCGGAGTCGAATGCGATCGCAGTATAAATCTTCGGTACAAAGAAAGAAGTTCCAAGGGCAATGGCATAACCCGGAAGCAGGAACCACATAATGGAAATGCCTGTTACCACACGGATCATCGCAAGTCCCACGGATACTGCTACCGCGATCGACAAGCTGTTCCCCATGGCTTTTGCAGAAATACCGCCGGATGTCATCTCCTCAACCTGTTTTGTCAGGACAAACACTGCCGGCTCTGCCTTTACGATGAAATAACCGATGATCATTCCAATCGGAACAATGATCCACGGATAGGAAAGACCTGCAATTGTCTGACCAAGGTAATTGCCTGCCGGCATAAAGCCCACATTGGCACCGGTCAGGAACAGTACCAGTCCGATATATGTATACACGAGACCAATACCAATCTTGATCAGCACACGTTTGTTAATATCTCTCGCTATCAACTGAAACAGTCCAAAGAAAAAGATGATCGGGAACAGCGATACCGCCATTTCTTTCAGATAATGCGGAAGCTCGACCGCAAACAGCCTCCAGAGCTGCACGGTGTCATCAATGACCGGAATGGACTCGGAAACCTGCTCTGCAGACTCCGGATTGAAGATCATTCCGAGAAGCAGAACTGCAAGGATCGGACCAATAGAGCACATCGCTACCAGACCGAAACTGTCGTCCGCCGCATGTTTATCGTTTCGGATCGCAGAAACACCGATACCAAATGCCATAATGAACGGAACCGTCATCGGACCTGTTGTAACACCGCCGGAGTCAAAGGCTACAGCCAGAAAATCCGCCGGAACCAACAAGGTAAGTCCGAAAATCACAACATAAAAAAGTACCAGAAACCGCGGAAGAGCAATTCCAAACAGCATTCTGAGAAGTGCAAACACGAGGAATGTTCCCACTCCTGCGGCCACCGCCAGGATCAATGCCAGATTCGGAATAGACGGTACCTGCTGTGCAAGCACCTGAAGATCCGGCTCTGAAACAGTAATCACGAAGCCCATGATAAAGCTGATCAATACGATGATGATCAGATTCTTGGACTTCGTCATGATCGTACCGACACGCTCACCCATCGGGGTCATAGAAAGATCTACACCCACGTTAAAAAACAACATTCCGACAACCAGAAGAACGGCTCCCGTCAAAAAGGTCATCAGAATACTCGGAGGGATTGGCGCGATCGAAAAGCACAAGATCAGCACAATCAGCAGGATCGGAAAAACTGCTTTCAGGGTTTCACTGAATTTTTCTTGAAATGTTG
This sequence comes from Lachnoclostridium sp., assembly GCA_015057755.1. Next base: position 2,066 of record SVDR01000045.1, on the reverse strand, counting down.
AACGTAATGAATGCAATCGTACCTAACACCTTTCTTTATATATTTACTTTCTAAAGTATAACATAAAATTTCTGCAGGTGTTCAAAGAACGATGTTAATTTTCCGTTAAAATTTCTATCGTTTCTAAGTTATAATATTATAGAGGATACGTATCGCTGCAAAGCAACAGTCTTCTCCTATTATAATGTATCCTCAAGGAATTTTACGATATCCTTTAATATCATGACTCTGCATCCCACCAGTGCATGTCCCGCCGGATAGCTGAACTGGCGGTGGATCGCACCTGTTTCAAAGAAATTCAGTTTTTTCCAAAGAGGAACTACCATATCCGCCTCCGGCGCAATCTCATCGTAGGTTCCGGAAAGGATCAGTACGTTCTGGTTTCTCAGCGCCTCTGCTGCATTTACAAAATTCCACTCATCTACATGTGCTGCAATATCATCATAAAGTGAATTTGCTCCGTCACAGTTTAAAAACTTCGCACCATTCTTCATCAGATCTCTCAAACGCTCTGGTTCTCCTTTGCGGATGTAACAAGTGGAATCATACGGCGCCAAAAGCATAACGCCGCGAAGCCACGGCATTTCTTTTCCTGCATTGATCGAATTGTTTCCACCCATGCTGTGACCAAAGAGATATACGCTCTCCGGATCTACATGATACTGGTTTGCAAATGCTTCGCTGCGCACATGCTCCGCCAGAATTTTGATGTCCTCAATACAATTGGATACCAGATATTTACCCGGACTTCCCCATGCACCTCTGTGGTGGATCACAAGAACAACGCATCCGATCCGACACAAAGCATGGGCAATATCGTCATTTCGATTGCCTCCCGGAAAACCATGGAGAAAGATCACACACGGACGTCCCTCTCCAAAACTGCCGTCCGGGCACATGATCTGTCCCCAAAGAGCTCCGTCACCACATGGGAATTCAAATGCACCGCTGTCAGACAGAACATCCCTCGGATCATGCACTTGATCTGCAAATAATAATTCTGGATTTATCTTCATCATCTTACCTCATTTCAAAAAGACGGCTGTCCATAAGAACAGCCGCCCAATGAATCATTTTATAAAATTATTCTGCGTCTTCCTTCTTCTCGGAACGCTCTCTTCTCTCGCCGCGGTCACGTCTGTCGTTGCCTTTTCTGTCGTCACGACGACGGTCGCCACGCTCTTCGCGCTTTGCCGGCTGAGCAAGTTTCTCAACTTCACATGTCATATCTTCCGGTCTCATTGTCAGGTTGATTCTGCCCATGCGGTCAACTTCTGCAACTCTTACAGTTACTGTATCGCCAATGTTTACAACGTCCTCAACTTTAGCAACTCTCTTATCGGAAAGCTTGGAAATGTGAACCATACCGTCTTTGTTCGGAGCAAGCTCAACGAATGCACCGAATTCCATGATACGAACAACCTTACCTGTGAAGATCATACCAGCTTCAACTTCTGTTACGATGTTCTGAATGATCTCGATCGCTCTGTTGATCATATCCTGATCTGTACCGCAAACGTTTACAGCACCGTCATCTGTGATGTCGATCTTAACGCCTGTTTCCTCGATGATCTTGTTGATTACTTTACCCTGCTTACCAACTACATCACCGATCTTAGCCGGATCAATTGTGATCTGAGTGATCTTCGGAGCGTACTTGGAAAGTTCTTTTCTCGGTTCAGCGATGCACGGAGCCATGATCTCGTCCATGATGTAGAGACGAGCTTCGCGGCAGCGAGCGATTGCTTCTTCGATGATCGCACGTGTTAAGCCGTGGATCTTGATATCCATCTGGATTGCTGTGATACCCTTGTGAGTACCTCCTACCTTGAAGTCCATATCGCCGAAGAAGTCCTCAAGACCCTGGATATCTGTTAATACAAGGTAATCATCATCTGTGTCGCCTGTTACGAGACCACAGGAAATACCTGCTACCATGGACTTGATCGGAACACCTGCTGCCATCAGGGACAGGGAAGATGCACAGATAGAAGCCTGGGATGTGGAACCGTTGGATTCCATTGTCTCGGATACAGTACGGATTGCATACGGGAACTCTTCTTCGC
>SVDR01000044.1 GCA_015057755.1 Lachnoclostridium sp. | reverse complement strand
GGTATCCCGCTTGCAGTTGTAACAGCAATCGCTTACAGCGATTTATACGGCAAAGAGGTTCGTTACTGTTCCGACCGTAAAGAAGAGAAAGATCACGGCGCAGATAAGGGCAGCTTCCTTGGCAGCTCCTTAAAAGACGGCGACAGAGTTATCATGATCGAGGACGTTACAACATCCGGTAAATCCATGGAAGAGACAGTTCCGAAGGTAAGAGGTGCTGCAAACGTAGAGATCGTTGGTCTTATCGTTTCCCTCAACCGTCAGGAAGTTGGCAAGAGCGGTGATAAAGTAGCTCTTGACGAAGTAAAAGAGTTATACGGCTTCAACACAGCAGCTATCGTTTCCATGGACGACGTAGTTGAGTGCTTATACAACAAAGAAGTAAAAGGCCAGGTTGTTATCGACGATACATTAAAGGCAGCAATCGACGCATACTACGAGCAGTACGGCGTAAAATAAGGAGAATGTTTTATGGAAAGAGTTTATAAGACAATGCGCAATACTGGCGCAGCCAGCATCGCTGTTGGAATTGTAATTGCAACTGTAGGACTTACAACAGGAATCATTGCGATCATCAGCGGCGCATTATTACTGAAAAGAAAAAGTGAGATTACATTCTAATTGATCGACGGAGTGATTATAAGCTCGTTCGGAAAATGGATTCCAGAGATAAACCAGATAAGATGCTGTCGCAGTACAGCGTCTTATCTGTGTTTTTGTTTAGCCACAGAAGGACGTGGCTTCGCTTGAATATGAATTGGACTGGAATGAGAGTTGGAGATTGAAGATGAAAAAAAACAGACACCGGAAGCATGCCTTTGTTTTACTGATATTATATCTGGTTCTGCTGACATATTATCTGTTCTTCGCAGAAGCAATGGGAAGAACGCCGGATTCACGCACAGAATATTCCTATAATCTTGTATTATTTAAAGAGATAAAAAGATTTATTGTTCACAGAGATATATTGGGAAATAAAGCGGTTGCGCTGAATCTCGCTGGAAATGTAGTGGCATTCATGCCGTTTGGATTTATTTTACCGGAAGTGTGGGATCAGTTAAATAAATGGTACACGATTACCATACTGGGATTTTTATTTAGCCTTGGGATAGAGATCGCACAGCTGACTGCCCGTGTAGGAAGCTTTGATGTGGACGATCTGCTGTTAAATACCATTGGTGCATTGATCGGTTACGTTGCATTTGTGATAGCAAAAGGAGTGTGGAAGAACTACTGTGGAGAGAATCGGAAATAAAGTTTCATACATTAGAAAACCATTGGCAGCGTATAGTTTCATTTCGCTGGGACTGATCGTGGCTGCATATGTATTTGGAACCATTGCAGTTGTTCTGTCCTATCAAAATATGGGTGATGCACCTATGACGGCTGCGGCACTTGGACTTTGCAGCATCGTGACCACGATCTCGTCCATCGTTTATGGTGTTTTCTCTTTTTTTGAAAAAGAGAAGAATTACCTTTTGGCAAAAGTCTGCCTGGTATTTGCCGGAATCGCTGTGTGCTTCTGGCTGGTGGTCATTGCAGCGGCGAGGTATGTATTATAAAGTGAGGATTTCATTGAGTAAATAAAATTGTATATCTGTAGAAAAACCATACTATCTCCAAATACGGTTGACTACCTTTGCTTCGATGCGATTTTATCCGACTGTAGTCGGTCGCGATAAAAATGTTTGCGACCTTTGTACAGTCGAAAATCTTTCGAAGCGCAGTCGTCCAACCTATCATTGGAGATAGTATGGTTTTTCTATCAGATACTATATTTATTTACCAATACAAATCCACTTATATTTTACAAACCATCACTAAACATACATAAGTATCTGGCAAGATGCACCTATGTTAATTAAGTAAATTTAGCCATATAAAAAATGTCCCAAGTATCCGCTTGAAAAATCCGAATACTCGGGACATTTTTATATCTAAACTTACTTAATGAAATCCTCACTTATTTTTCTTCCGTCAAATAATACAAAAACTCTTTCGTCCTCTCCAGATTCGGAGCATTGACGGTAAATCCAAAGCAGAGGACATCGACCAGGTCAATGTAGATGTCGGAGAGGAGTGCGGAATCCCTCAGATCGATCAGAACCGGGATCGGTTCAACCATCTTTTCCGGGTAACGCATATCCGGAGGAACCATGGTTGGAATGACCTCCGGTGTGATCAGGGCTTCTTCGACCTGCCGCTGGTAATCGAGATCTACATAGAGGGTGTAAGGTTCGAAATGTTTCATCTCTTCTTCTGTAAGTACCTCACGGAGATCGTAAAAATAGTCGCCGTATGCAAAAATCGTCATAGCTTCCATATCTCCGGTAATGAAGTCGATGGTTCCGCCTGAGCACTGGGCAACCAGACCCTGAATGGTGGCATCATTAAAAGAAGAATCTCCGGAATGCGCATAGCGCAGGGAAGTATTGAACTCCACTTTGTGTTCTTTTGGGTTCAGATCCTGTTCGGCTAAAAAGTCATTTCCCATATCCAGAATCAGGTCGTCAGCGAGGATATTGTACTGGTTCAAAAGGGCTCCGGATAGGACAATTTCCTTTTCGGTCAGTTTGGTATAAGCCAGGCTTCCGACAAAGTAAAGAACAGCAAGAATGACAAACGCTTCGAATTTATAATAATCATAAAAGTATTCAAAGACAGCTCCGCCTTTTCCGGCCTTTATCGCTTCTCGTATTTTTTTTAGCTTTTCCCCAAATGTCATAAACTAAACTTCCTCAAAATGTTTCTCGGAATCTTCCGGATCCGGAATGTAGTCTGCAAATGCTTTTCTCAACTGTTTGCTGTTGTTGTATGCGATGAAAGCGAACATCAAAAATACAACGAACGGAAGACCGGCAAAGAAAAGGGACGTATAGAACCAGAGAATCAGGAGTGGTACAACATTTAATACCGTGATTAGTAATGTGGTCGGGAACATATGGATGACCATCATTAAAGCAGCATTTTTCATGTTTACTTTGACCGGATTTTCAAATTTGGACTGAACCGGGAAGATCCAGCTGGTCCACATGGCGTAAACGATCGCGATTAAAATAACGAGACCCATCAAAATCTTTGCAAGAATGGATGTTGATACATAGGAAAGGTATGCATCGTAAGCTAAGAATAAGCCGGCGAACAATACAACAAGCCAGATTGCGGTAGCCTGTTTGAAGTTGTTCTTAAATGCTTTAAAATAATTTTTGATCAGATTTCCCTCTGTCTCATCCAGTAATTTGAATGTCATCGTATAAAGAGCAGTTGTAGAAGCTCCGATGGTAACGATCGGGATACTGAAAAAGATAAACAAAACGTTTAAGATCATCAGATCACCCATTCGGTCCATGGCTCTCCAGACCGGATTTTCTGTACTGAACAATTTCTGAAACATAAGTTATCCTTTCTTTGTTAAAATATGAATTAAAATCAAGTATACTACAGAACGACAAAGTTTGCAAGTTACACGGGTTTTGTAGTTGTTTCATGGCTGAGGTTTGTGGTATGATATGCGGTAGGAAGTATTGGGAGGTAGTGTAATGTCAGAGAACAGAAGAGAACGAAAGGTTTGGCATCCACGCATCGTTCATTTCATGCTGCTGTGTCTTCTGTGCATACTCGGTATGGCGCAGACAGCGGCAGCGGCAGAACCAATCGTGGTTTCTTATTATTATGAAGAGGTTTGTGCATCCTGTGACGGCACAAAAGACTTCTATGAATTATATAACCGTGTATTTTCATCAGAGGATAAGAAAACATTTGACGCAAATATTTCCACATACAATGTGTTTATGGATTCCTGCAGGACACAGTATGAGGAAGTAAAGGAAGAACTGCAGATCCCGGCAGGGACAAGTCTCCCGGTATTGATCGTCAACGGAGTGTGGATCAGCGGCCATGAAAATATGGAGCTGCAGATGCGTGACCTGTTGATGAATCCTGAAACTGTGACCAAAGATTTTCAGGAAGTGGTGGATTCTGGGAAAGCAGATCCTGCGGTGCAGGAAGCAGATGGGAACGAAGCGTTCTGGACAGAGCTGTATGCACAGATTGAAGATGCAAAACTTCCGGTCGTGGTTTTATTCTCTACCAATAATTGCGAAGACTGTCAGTCTGTGAAACGGTGGTTTTCCGAACATGAGATTTCGGTTCAGCTGGCAGAATACAATATTATCGAACATAACTGTCTCAATGAATTGAAATCCGTATTTACACAATATGGTGTTCCGGAAGAGAAGCAGAAGGTTCCGGCAGTATTTTTCGGCGGTGAATATTTGATCGGAAAAGATGAAATTCCGAATATGGAATCGTTGCTGGAGCAGAAAAACATTGAAAATGAGACTCTTCTGGAAATGTTAAAAGAAGCAGAATCCGAGAGGAAGACGGATGGCGGAGCAGACCAGATGAATCTTTGGACTTTGGCGGCGGCCGGACTGCTGGCCGGATTTAATCCGTGTTCCATTTCCATGCTGCTGATGCTGCTGTCCTTGCTGCTGAGTGAAAAGGCTTCCGTTTGGAAAAACGGTTTATTGTATCTGATCGGTAAATATGCTGCATATTTATCCATTGGTTTTGTAATTTTCACAACAGCATCTCAGATTTCTGATCAGACGATGGAAAAAGTGGGAAGCGTGATGAATCTGGCGATGGGAATTCTGTTTGCAGTTGCTTCTATATTATATATCGTTGATGCGGTTCGAGTGTATCGTCAGGATTACGGAAAGATCAAAATGCAGCTTCCGGTGGGACTTCGAAGAATGAATCATAATCTGATCAAGAAAGTATCGTCTGCGGGCGGTTTCATGCAGCCGCTGATGATTTTGGCTTTGGGTGTGGTGATTTCCTTCGGTGAATTTTTCTGCACCGGTCAGATTTACATGGCATCCATTACGTATCTGCTGAAAGACCAGGTAAAAGCGGCCATACTTCCATTTCTGGTGTATACGACCGCTATGTCTGTTCCGGCTGTGATCATGATCCTGCTGATCCAGAGAACGAGAAATACGGAAGCCGTTTCTGACTTCATGTTCCGTCATCTGGGCGCGATCAAGATTTTCAACGCAGTATTATTTGCACTGTTTGCACTGTATTTCCTGATCTTCTAATGTCGAAGGATCAGTCTTTCATGAGACATTTGTCTATATGATCAAAATTTGCATATCGTTTTAAAAGGGGTCCGGGACATTCCGGATCCTTTTGATTTTCAATCTCCAGCTGTATCTCCGCAGTCAGACGGACACGCACAGCACCGCGGTGAATGTGGCATGGTTCCGGATCATCAAAAAACTCCACACTTTTTTCTAAAATAACCGATTCTTTGATCGGAATATCTTTGAGAGAACCGTTGTATATTTGCTGTCCCTGGCTGTAAAGCTCCAGTTTCGGAACCTGATTTTTCTTCTTAAAAAACATAAGTAACTCCTTTTTTTGACATTTTTGTGAAAAATGTAACATGATTTTGAACTCCAAGTGAAAGCGTTCTTGTGAATAATGTACTACATTTCGTACAGAAAAACAAGAATAATTATACACTTCATATACATGTTGACAAATTACTCGGGGGGGGGTATACTATCTGTGATATTACTTTGTCCTATAACGTGGGGAGGAAGTGTAATCAGAAAAGGAGGAAAAACATGAGAAAGACAATTAAAAGAGTTGCAGCTCTTGGTATGGCAGCTGCAATGGTAACAGGCGCATTAACAGGCTGCGGCAGCAACGAGACAGCAGCTACAACAGCAGCTCCGGCAGCAGAGGCTACAACAGCAGCACAGCAGGCAGCAGCTGATGCTACAACAGCAGCTCCGGCAGCAGACGCTGAGCCGGCAGAACTTACAATCTTCACTATGTCCATGCCGAACGTAGAAGATTTCGAGACAAATGACTTCACACTTTACCTTGAGGAGACATTAAACCTCGACCTTACATTCGTTACAGGTACACGTGATGACTGGCAGGATAAATTAAACATGATCATGAACTCCGACGATATTCCGGATATCATCTTCGGTGTTGGCCCGGATATCGCTCGTCTTGGCGTTAAAGAGGGTATCATCATCCCGATCGATGAGTACATGACAGAAGAGTATGTACCGAACTACATCAAACTTATGAACGACAATGGTTACAGCATGGATATTTGCCGTGAGACAGATGGTCAGATCTACTCCATGGTTAACATCAACGACTGCTACCACTGTAAGTATGGTCGTAAGATGTGGGTTAACACAGAGTACTTAGAGCAGATGGGCAAAGAGATTCCGACAACAACAGAGGAATTCATCGATGTATGTAAAGCATTCTTAGAGATGAAACCGGACGGAATCGCAATCGGCGGCGCTGCTTCTGGTTGGTATACACGTGTTCAGGACTGGTTACTCGGCGCTTACACATTCGTTCCGACAAAGTCCTCCACACTTGCAGTACGTGACTACGTAGTTCGTGACCAGGCTAACAACAATCAGATGCTCTCCGTTGCTACAACAGAAGAGTACAAAGAAGGTCTGAAGTTCATGAAAGAGCTCTATGATATGGGCGCTCTTTATGATGGCGTATTCACACAGACATCTGAGCAGATGAAGACTCTTGTTAACCAGGCAGACGAGCCGGTATTATTCTTCCCGGCTGGTACAATCTCTGATATGATCTCCTCCACAGATAACGCAGAGCTGTACAGAAAGTACGCTCCGATGGCTCCGATCGCTGGTCCGGACGGCACAAGAATCGCTTGGACACAGCCGAACTACGGTGTATCTGCAGGTGCAGTATGTATCACAGATGCTTGTGAAGATCTTGATGCAGCATTCAGATTCGTTGACTTCTTCTATAGCGAGACAGGTGACCTTATGTCCCAGTACGGTGCAGAAGAGGGTGTTGACTGGGTTCTCAATCCGGAAGGCAAGAAAGGTCTCTCTGGCGAGCAGGCTCTTTACGAAGTTCTTAACGTTTACTCTGGTGAAGCTCAGAACCACGACTGGCAGGACGTTGGTATCCGTGTAGCTCCGGAAGCATACCGTCTTGGTCAGGCTATGGCTGATGGCGTAGATCCGTACGCACCGGATGGACTTGAAGTATTACTGTTCAACGCTTCCAAGGAATTACAGGAGCCGTATGCATTCAATACAGATCTTATCCAGCTTAACGAGTTAAAGATCACATCTGAAGAAGCTACAGATATCGGTACAATCGCTGTCGAAGTTGAGAAGATCCTTTTAGAGGATGAGGTTGCTTTCATCACAGGTCAGAAAGACATCGATGCTGATTGGGATGCTCACGTTGAGGCTATGAACAAAGCTGGTCTTCAGGATATGCTTGACCTCTACACAACAGCTTACAACAGATAATCATCTGAAACGGGTTAAAATTTCATTAACCGATAATTAAATGAAACTGCCCACTGATTTCAGTGGGCAGTTTTGAAAAGGAGAGAACTGTATGGCAGGCAATGCAAAACAGGGGAATAATAAGATTAAAGCTGCTAACTGGCAGTTCTGGCTCATCATTGCCCTTCCGATGATTTATGCATTTGTGTTTGCGTATATTCCAATGGGTGGTATTGTTATCGCTTTCAAGGATTACTCTATCCGCCGTGGTATCATGGGCAGTAAATGGGTCGGTTTTAAATATTTTGAGCAGTTCTTGACCTCTACAAGTTCCGTGACGGTTATCAAGAACACATTGATTCTTGGCTGCTATAACTTCATTGCAAGCTTCCCGATTCCGATTCTTCTTGCGATCGGTATCAATGAAGTTCGTGTAATGTGGTATAAGAAGTTTGTTCAGATGATTACTTATATGCCGTACTTCATTTCCATCGTTGTACTTGTAGGTATGATGATGTCTATGATGGATCAGAGAACAGGTATCATCAACACTCTGTTAGGTCTTATCGGTATTAGTCCGATCAACTTCTTTGGTAAGCCTGAATACTTCCGACATCTATACGTTTGGTCCGGTGTATGGCAGTCGGCCGGTTATTCATCGATTATTTACGTTGCAGCCCTTGCCGGCGTAAGCCAGGATTTACAGGAAGCTGCGATGATTGACGGTGCTTCTCGTCTTCAGAGAATTCTGAACGTAGATCTCCCGTCTATTTTACCGACTATCGTTATCCAGTTGATCTTCAACTGCGCAAGCGTTGTAAGTATCGGTATGGATAAGGTATTCTTAATGCAGAATGACCTGAACGCAGGTGTTTCTGAGGTTATTTCCACTTTCGTATACAAAGTTGGTGTCGTTAACTCCAACTTCGGTTATTCCACAGCGGCTGGTCTGTTCCAGTCCCTTGTAGCGTTTACATTATTGATCATCGTAAACAAGACTACAAAGAAACTGACAGAGACAAGCCTGTTCTAAGAAGGAGGAGCCGATATGAAAGAAGCGAAATTTAGCCAGATGAGTTTGGAGGATAAGATCGTAACGTTTGTGATCTATGCATTCCTTACACTTATCACTCTTGTGATTTTATATCCGATCATATATGTAGTATCCGCATCCTTCTCTGAGCCGCAGGCGGTAATCAGTGGTAGAGTTAAACTTTTCCCGGTTGATTTCACACTTCGCGGTTATGAGGCAGTATTTAAGAATGGTAAGCTGATCAACGGTTTCCTGAACTCTATTTTCTATGTAGCGGTATCTTTAGTTCTTAACTTAACGATGACTATGCTCTGTGCATATCCGCTTTCCAGAAAAGAGTTCACAGCCAGAGGTTGGGTATCCCTCTTCTTCGTATTTACTATGTATTTCAGTGGTGGTATGGTTCCGTCCTACATCCTTGTAAATAAGCTTGGTCTTTTAAATACAAGATGGGCGATGATCATTCCGACAGCGATGTCTACATATAACATGATTATCTGTAGAACATATATCATGAACAACATTCCGGATGACCTTTATGAAGCAGGTCAGATCGACGGATGTTCCCCGTTCCGTTATATGTTACAGGTTATCGTACCGTTAAGTAAATCCATCCTTGCAGTATTATTACTGTACTATGGTGTTGCAAAATGGAACGATTACTACAATGCTATGATTTATCTCTATAAGGATAACTTACAGCCGTTAACTATGGTTATGAGAGAAATCCTTATCTTAGGTGAGGTAGATATGACGAAAGTATCCAACGCTGACGCGGTTGCCAAGTTACAGGGTATGTCCGAGCTGCTGAAGTATGCTACGATCGTAGTTGCTTCCCTTCCGGTAGTTATGCTGTACCCGGCGATCCAGAAACACCTTGTAAAAGGCGTAATGGTTGGTGCTGTTAAAGGTTAATAGTATAATTTATGGTACACCTTGGTGGAAATTCCATCAGGGTGTACTTTTTTTGTGCTCGATGTGGTATACTGTAGTTGTCTTTGAAATGATTCGAATATTGGAGGGAGTTAGATGGACGATTTTATTCGTGAAAGATATGAACTTTCTATGGAGCGTATTTGCAGATTTGGGGAAGAAGAGTCTGTGAAGGAACCGTATCGGGCATATTTTCGTTCCGTTGCTGATTTTATTCAACTGTGTGACAAGGTTCTGAAGGCACAGATGTCCGGAGACAGTAAGAATTGGACAAAAGAGGAACATGCGGCAGTAAACCATGCATTATATGAGGATATTCTTGGGGAAAATTATGCAGTCAGCTATGCAAATCCTGAATATGCGGCAAATGTGTTTGGAGAGGAATTAGGAAAGCTGCTTTGCTTTTTGTATACAGAGATTCGTGGCGATATCGTCTATGCGTATGAGCAGAGAGTGGAAGATATGGTCATTTATAATGAAGCACTCATTGAAATCTACAATGTGTTTGCTGACGAAGAAGTGCAGATCGCCATGGAACGGTTGGGCGTACACCATGCGGGAAATCCTGCAGTTCGCTTTGTGCGCGACATTCTTTATTGGTGCATGAGCGATTACTGCGATGTGACATTGACTTACCGAATTCGTGAAGGACTGGATCCTGAGATGGATTTTGCCAAAGCCATCATCATGGGAAGTGATTTATCCGATCTTTCTTATTTATATCAGTTTGGTGAATATATTTCAGAAGAAGAGCAGAAGATTGCTGCATTTTTAAACGGACTTCCGGAAACAACCATCAAAAAAATGGCAGATACCTTTACGGATGGATATATTCGCGGTTTCCAGGTCATGGGGCGCGATCTGTCCAAGAAGAAATCCGTAGTCGTTCGCTATCCGCTTGGCTTTGAGCGGATGATAAAAGAAGCGGTTAAAAATTTTGAGGCTGTTGGACTTTCTGTGATCATTCCACGTGCGGCGGTCGGAAGCATGAACCGTAATCCGGGAGGAAAAGTAGGATATAGTTCCACGTCTCCGGATAAACAGTATGATTACGATCATCGTTACGATATGGCACTGTTCATGGACAAGGCATTCCGCGACAGAAAACTGGCAGTATTAAAGACTTCGTATGAAGAATTCAAACAGCTGGCGGCAGATTATGCAGGTCCGGCAGTGGTGGAGATTTTTGGTGAAGAAGGATTTGCACCGATCAATAAAGATGCTGCATGGTCATTTGACGAGAAGCAGCAAAAATTATATCTGGAATATCGTAATATGTCGATGCCGATTGTAAACGAATACATTCCGGGCGATGAGACAAGTTTTACGATCATAGCGTTCCCAGTGCCGGCAATTGGATCGGATTTTGAAGGTATTTTTGAAGAGACAATCGAAATTAATACACTTGACTACGCGAAATACCAGAAGATTCAGCAGAAACTGATTGATGTTCTTGATACGGCAGAGTACGTAGAGGTTATCGGTAAAGGGGAGAATTGTACTAATATGCATGTAAACCTGGCGGAACTGACGGATCCAAGCACCCAGACAAGATTTGAAAACTGTGTGGCGGATGTCAATATTCCGGTGGGTGAGGTGTTTACTTCTCCGAAATTGACAGGAACGGAAGGCGTTTTGAATGTAAGCAGTGTCTATGTTGGTGAAATACAGTTTAAAAATCTGAAGATGGCATTTGAAAATGGACGTGTGACAGAAGTCTCTTGCGATAATTTCCTGGAAGTGCTTCCGGAAGATGCAAGTGAAGAAGCGATAGAAGATGCAAAAATTGCAGGAAGGAAACTGGTGATCCAGGAGATCATGAATCAGCATGAGAGCCTTCCGTTGGGTGAATTTGCGATTGGCACGAATACAACAGCATATGCGATGGCGGAGAAATATCAGATCATTGACCGTTTACCGATTCTGATCGTAGAAAAAATGGGACCACATTTTGCAGTGGGTGATACTTGTTACAGTTGGTCTGAAGACAGTCCGATGTACAACCCTGACGGAAAAGAAATGATTGCTCGTGACAATGAAGTTTCTATATTAAGAAAGGAAGATGTATCAAAAGCATATTTTGGTGCTCACTGTGATATTACAATTCCTTATAAAGAATTAGAGCGGATCACGGTTGTGAAGCCAGATGGAGAGCGGATTGCAATTATTGAAAAAGGTCGGTTTGTACTTCAGGGACTGGAGGAATTGAATGTCCCGCTTGAGAAATAAGAAAGTACGCAAAGGTATTACTTCTTTCCAGGAAATAACAGGTTGAGTCTTGACGTACTGGGAAAAAGCTAGTATTATGATTTATAAGGCGAAATATTTGTTTTTGTCTGATTTATTAGAACAACTTATGAATAATCATTATATTTAAAAGGAGAGTTCACAATGGCTAAAGTTAGTATTGTAATGGGCAGTGACTCCGATCTGCCGATCATGGCGCAGGCGGCTGACTTTCTTGAGGAGATGGGCATTGATTATGAGATGACTATTATTTCCGCACACAGAGAGCCGGATATTTTCTTTGAGTATGCAAAGACAGCAGAAGACAGAGGCGTAAAAGTAATTATCGCAGGTGCAGGTAAGGCAGCTCATCTCCCGGGTATGTGCGCAGCATTATTCCCGATGCCGGTTATCGGTATTCCGATGAAGACTTCCGATCTTGGCGGAGTAGACTCTCTGTATTCCATCGTTCAGATGCCGTCCGGTATTCCGGTTGCTACAGTTGCGATCAACGGCGGTAAGAACGCAGGTATCCTGGCTGCGAAGATCCTTGCAACTTCTGAGCCGGAGATCTTAGAGAAATTAAAAGCATATTCTGAGCAGATGAAGAACGAAGTTGTTGCGAAAGCAGACAAGCTCGACAGCATCGGTTACAAAGAGTATGTTGCTTCTATGAAAAAATAATTATATCAAATAAACCTTACATATTAGGAGGAAATTATGGATTACAAGAAAGCTGGAGTAGATATTGAAGCTGGTTATAAGTCCGTAGAATTAATGAAAGAGCACGTTAAGAAAACTATGCGTCCGGAGGTTCTTGGCGGCCTTGGCGGTTTCTCTGGTGCATTCTCTCTTGCAAAGATCAAAGAGATGGAAGAGCCGGTACTTTTATCTGGTACAGATGGATGTGGTACAAAAGTTAAACTTTCCATTATTATGGATAAGCACGACACAATTGGTATCGACGCAGTTGCTATGTGTGTAAATGATATCGCTTGTGCAGGCGGCGAGCCGTTATTCTTCCTTGACTATATTGCATGCGGTAAGAACTATCCGGAAAAGATCGCAGACATCGTGAAAGGTGTTGCAGAAGGCTGCTTACAGTCTGAGTGTGCCCTGATCGGCGGTGAGACTGCAGAGCATCCGGGTCTTATGCCGGAAGAGGATTATGACCTTGCAGGTTTCTCCGTAGGTGTTTGTGACAAGAAAGACATGATCACAGGCGCAGATCTGAAAGCTGGCGATGTGCTGATCGGTATGGCTTCCACAGGCGTACACAGCAACGGTTTCTCTCTCGTTCGTAAAGTATTCGAAAACGAGCTGACAAAAGAAGGCTTAAATACATATTATGATGAACTTGGCAAGACTCTTGGTGAGACATTATTAGCTCCGACAAGAATCTATGTTAAGGCATTAAAGGCAGTAAAGAACGCCGGCGTTCGTATCCATGCTTGCTCCCACATTACAGGCGGCGGCTTCCAGGAGAACGTTCCGCGTATGTTAAGAGAAGATACACATGCAGTGATCAAGAAAGACAGCTACGAAGTACCGGCGATCTTCAAGATGATGCAGGAAAGAGCAAATATCGCAGAAGATATGATGTACAACACATTCAACATGGGTATCGGTATGATCGTTGCAGTTGATCCGGCTGATGTAGAGAAGACTATGGAAGCGATCAAGACAACAGGCGATACACCGTTTGTAATTGGTAACATCATCGAAGGCGAAAAGGGTGTGACTTTATGCTAAGAGTAGGCGTACTGGTATCCGGCGGCGGAACCAATCTCCAGGCAATTCTGGATGCGGTTGATAACGGAACCATTACCAATGCAAAGATTGAGGTTGTGATCAGTAACAATGCAGGTGCGTATGCGTTAGAGCGTGCAAAGAACCACAATGTGGCTGCAGAGTGCGTATCTCCGAAAGATTTTGCAACTCGCGACGCGTTCAATGAGGCGCTGCTTGCAAAGATTGATTCTTACAACCTGGATCTGATCGTACTTGCCGGATTCCTTGTAAAGATTCCGGAAGCAATGATCGCAAAATACAGAAATAAGATCGTGAACATTCATCCGTCTCTGATCCCGTCCTTCTGCGGTGTGGGTTATTACGGACTGAAGGTACACGAGGCAGCACTTGCACGTGGTGTAAAACTGACAGGTGCGACCGTGCATTTTGTAGATGAGGGTATGGATTCCGGTCCGATCATTTTACAGAAAGCAGTAGAAGTATTACCGGGCGATACACCGGAAGTACTGCAGAGACGTGTCATGGAGCAGGCAGAGTGGATCTTACTCCCGCAGGCCATTGATATGATCGCAAACGGAAGAATTTAATCAGACTATTTTTGCAGACCGGTGCAATTCCGGTCTGCTTTTAGTGGAGGAAAACCATGAAAGTATTAATCGTAGGAAGCGGCGGAAGAGAGCATGCGATCGCATGGAAAGTCGCTCAGAGTAAAAAAGTTGATAAGATCTACTGTGCACCGGGCAATGCTGGTATTTCCCAGGTTGCAGAGTGCGTTTCCATCGGAGCGATGGAATTCGATAAATTAGTTGCATTTGCAAAAGAGAAAGAGATCGATCTTACAATTATCGGTATGGATGACCCGCTTGTAGGCGGTGTTGTAGATGCATTTGAGGCGGAAGGTCTCCGTGTATTCGGACCGAGAAAGAATGCAGCAATTCTGGAAGGTTCTAAAGCATTCTCCAAAGATCTGATGAAGAAGTACAACATTCCGACAGCTGCATACGAGAACTTCACAGATATGGAAAAGGCTCTCGAGTATTTACAGACAGCTAAGATGCCGATCGTTGTAAAAGCATCCGGTCTTGCTCTCGGTAAAGGTGTTATCATCTGCCAGACAAAAGAAGAGGCAGAAGAGGCAGTTAGAGAAATGATGGCTGACGGCAAATTCGGTGCAGCAGGCAATGAAATCGTAATCGAAGAGTTTATGACCGGACGTGAGGTTTCTGTTCTTTCCTTCGTAGATGGAAATACGATTAAGATCATGAGCTCTGCACAGGACCACAAGCGTGCAAAAGACGGTGACCAGGGTCTCAACACAGGCGGTATGGGTAACTTCTCTCCGAGCCCGTTCTATACAGAAGAAGTAGATGCATTCTGTCAGAAATATATCTATCAGCCGACAGTTGACGCGATGAAATCAGAAGGAAGACCGTTCAAAGGTATCATCTTCTTCGGTCTTATGCTGACACCGGACGGACCAAAGGTATTAGAGTACAACGCGAGATTCGGCGATCCGGAGGCACAGGTTGTTCTTCCGAGACTGGAAAATGATATTGTGGATGTATTTGAGGCTTGTATCGATGGAAAGCTCAATGAGATCGACCTGAAGTTTGACAATAACCGCGCAACTGTTTGTGTTATTTTAGCTTCTGACGGTTATCCGCTGGCTTATCAGAAAGGCTTTGTGATCGAAGGTCTTGAGAAGTTTGAAAATAATGAGGGTTATTACGTATTCCATTCCGGTACAAAGTTCAACGAGAACGGTCAGTTCATCACAAACGGCGGCCGTGTTCTTGGTGTAACTGCAAACGGTGCTACTCTGAAAGAGGCAAGGGCAAATGCTTACAAGGCAACAGAGTGGGTACACTTTGAGAACAAATACATGAGAACCGATATCGGTAAAGCAATCGACGAGGCTTAATAAAATAAGTTTTTCAGCTACGATTCTGAGTTTTTTTGGAAGATACTGTAAAGAAAAGCTTGATTTCCCTTAAAGGTCTTTACAGAACCACTTTTTTTTACTAAAATAGTAAAGAATGATATCATAGGATTTTGTCGTTACGGCGACCAGGAAGAGAAAATCCCGAAAGGAGAACTATTATTATGAAGTGTCTTATTATTGACAAAGTTTACGCAGGCATTGCTGAAGAACTCAGCAAGTACATGGAGGTTAAAACAGCAGACAACCTTCCGTCCACAAAAGCACAGGTTATCGCTGACATCGCAGATGTTGACGTATTAATCATGCGTGTTGACCCGAAGATCGATCAGGAGATCATCGACGCAGCTAAGAACTTAAAAGTTATTGGTGTTTGCTCTGTTGGTCTTAACCACATCGATATGGAATATGCAAAATCCAAAGGCATCCAGATTTTCAACGCTCCGGGCTTAAATGCAAACGCAGTAGCAGAGCTTACAATCTCCAAGATGCTTGACATCTCCCGTGACACATTTACAGCAAACAACGATGTAAAAGTGAAACACGAGTGGGACAAATACAAATTCGTAGGCCGTGAGTTAAGAGGCAAGACTCTCGGTGTTATGGGCTTTGGCCGTATCGGTCAGCGTGTAGGCTTCCTTGCACGTGCATTCGGTATGACAGTTGTTGCTTACGATCCGTACCTTCCGGCACATGTATTTGGCGAGCAGGAAGCTACAAGTGTTACAATTCCGGAACTCCTCAAAGTTTCTGATTTCGTATCCATTCACCTTCCGTTAACACCGGAGACAAAGGATCTCTTCAACAAAGAGTCCCTTGCTGGTATGAAGAACGATGCAGTTGTTCTTAACATGAGCCGTGGCGGTATCGTTAACGAGAAAGATATGTACGAAGCACTTGTTGCTGGTACAATCGGCGGTTACGCTACAGATGTTATGGAGAACGAGCTTGCAGGTGATGGTCTTACAGGTGACGACACATTCGCCAGCCCGCTGTTCGAGTGCGATAAATTCATCGTTTCTCCGCACATCGGCGCTCAGACTGTAGATGCTTCCAGAGATATCGGTATCTACATCACAGGCAAAGTTAAAGAAGTACTTGGCCTTAACTAATCACAGTACATATTTGGCGGTTCCAGATTTCCGGAGCCGCCTTGCTTTTTTAGGGAAAAGAAGTATAATAAAAGTAGTGCTGTGCATGATGCGTCGGGAGGTCGCAGGCATGGACAAAATAGAAGATAAGGGGAGAAGACAATGAGCTTAAACGAAATTTGTGGAAAACGCCAGTTAGAATTCATGAAACAGTTTACATACATCCGTGAGGCTGGTACAGAGGGTGAGGTAAAAGCTGCGCTTGCGATTCAGGAGGAATTAAAGAGCTTTGGTGTAGAGAGCCGTCAGGAAGAGTTTGAATTTGACACATGGAAGATTCTGGAAGCAGAGTTTACGGTGACAGAACCGTTTGAGAAGACATACAAAGCAGCCGGCTACGGACGCTGCGGAAGCACTCCGGATGGCGGAATTGAAGCTCCGTTCCTGTATGCAGAAAATGGTGATGATATCAACCTTTCTTTTGCAAAAGGAAAGATCGTGATGGTCAACAATCCAATGAACGCAGATATGTACAAGAAGCTTGTAAAGGCAGGCGCTGTTGCATTTGTAACTTTGACAGGTACTCCGATCGATGAAGGGGAAGATACTCAGTTATTTACACGTGCGGTTCCCAAGATGGATAAAACTCCGATTCAGGGTGTAGTTTTACACCATAAAGATGCGATGGAACTGGTAGAGAGCGGTGCATCCCGCGCACGCCTCACATTAAAATCGGAACTTTGCAAGGCAACATCCCGCAACGTGATCGCAAGAATCGAAGGAACTGAGATTCCGGAAGAAATCCTGACACTCACAGCTCATTTCGATACGGTTCCGCAGGGTCCGGGCGCGTATGACAATATGGCTGCGTGTGCCATCATCATGGAACTTTGCCGTTATTTTAAAGCTCACAATCCGCGCAGAACGATGGAATTTGTGTGGTTTGGTGCGGAGGAGAAAGGTCTTCTCGGAAGCCGCAACTATACAGAAGTACATAAGGACGAATTAAAAAATCATCAGTTCAATATGAACGTAGACCTTGCAGGTCAGTTAGTGGGCGGCACGGTGATCGGTGTGACCGGAGATCCGGCAATCTGTCATATGATCGAATATATGGCTCATGAGATCGGTATCGGTATGGTGACAAGAAATGCAATCTGGGGCAGTGACTCCAACACCTTTGCATGGAACGGTGTTCCGGCGATGACTCTGAACCGTGACGGTTATGGTATGCACACACGTCACGATATCGTAGACTATATTTCTCCGTGGTCCTTAGAGCGCAGTGCGAAACTCCTTGGAAAGATTGCAGAAAATCTTGGAAATATCGCAGTGATGCCATTCCCGAGAGCAATTCCGGAACAGTTTATGAAAGAACTGGATAAATATTTTAACAGATAAGAAAAAAAGCAGATACCCCGAGATGGAGTATCTGCTTTTTTTATAATGTGATGATCAAGATTCATATTTTTTGAAGTAAATATATGAGTAGATCATTGGAATAAAAGCTGCACCTACGATGATAACAACACCCAATACAACCGTGCCAAGGAATGATACGATCATAAACAGAAGACCGGAAATAACCCATATCGGACCGGCAAAACGATGAGTATGATTCCAGTTTTCTTCACTGTTTAATGTCCACGGAACCTTGATGCCAATGGTGTAATTGTGCGGACACTTTGGCAGATAGTTGCCGATAATAATAAATATGAGACCTACAAATAGGATACCTATGCGATCTACCGATACCGGATGTCCAAGCGCTTCGCTGTAGATCGAAATCGAGCAGAAGAGGGATGTTACAGGACAGATCCAGTATATGAGCGACATGATCTTTAACGGATGATTCGCTGATTTGGGGTCCAATTTTGTTCCAATAATGCAGAGCCAGTGTACAAAAAATAAGAATGCAGGAAGCCCTGCAACTGCAAACAGTTTCGAACTCCAGCCGTTCGGTTCTCCGCTTGCATTCCAATGGGTAACCATCTGGTCCGGAAGCCTGTTCCATAGAAGAACTCCTGCCAGAATGGGAATCAGAATGATCGCAGAAGTAATGATAAGTTTAGTTTTCTGATTTTTCAGCATAAGTCGTATCTCCTTTCAATTCTGAAATCCAGAGCATAATATCTTCCAGGACGGATGTATTCAAATCATAGAAAATAAACTTTCCTTCTCGTGTATCACGAATCAGATCAGCCTCCTTCAAAACAGATAAATGTCTGGAAATCGAAGCACCTGTTACATCAAAATGCGAAGCAATATCTCCGGCAGATAAACGTCCATTTTTTAAAAGATTTAATATTTCTCGTCGGATCGGATCTGCCAGAGCACGTAATGTATCCTGTAAAGCCATGGACTCACCTCCTAATATTTAACATTTAACCTAATTGTTAAATATATAGTAATATAAATTCTAGGGAATGTCAAGATATATATTTTACTTAATCGTAAGATAATGATAAAATAGAGGGAGAAAATGAATTGCAGATATATTTATGATAGAAGGAGCGAGATTATGAGTTTAAAACAGAAGATATTAGAGGCCAGGGACAATTATGTGATCAATCAGGTGAAGACTGCACCGCTGCCGGAGTTCAAATCCATGGAGATCAGACGTTATCGTTTGACATTTTACGGTCGTGTGCAGAATGTGGGATTTCGTCTGGAAGTGACGGAGATGGCAAAGAGACTCGGTTTGACAGGATTTTGCAATAATCAGGAAAATAAAAGTGTTGTGATGGAAGTGCAGGGCCAGTTTGATAAGATCAAATTCCTAGTGGCATTCATGAAGTCTTTAAAACGAATTGTGGTAAAACGTGTGGATAAGCAGCGTTTACCGCTTGATTTCACAGAAACAGGATTTATTTCTGATGATGAGAATTAGTCCGTAAGAAATTTGTCACGAAAATCGCGGTAAACTGTAAGCAAAGCTTAAAGTATTATTTTCCCGGATTTGTTATAGTAAAGTTAGAAAGAAGGTGGCTTTATGAAACAGATAAGAGAAAAGAAAAGGAATGGAAAAAGAAATTGTTGGCTTCTGAAAGGATTTCTGGCTGTGTTGGCTGTTTCAACGGTGCTGGGAGGATGTCAGGGAGCGAAAACGATACCGGCAGAGCACAAAGTCGCTGAAATGACGGATGATAAGATCAGTGAAAAACTGAGTGATTTCACAAAAGCAGATTTGATCCAGGCATGGGGAGAACCGGATTATGAACTGTCATTCAATGGTTCGCTGTTTGATTTAAACGAAGAAGGAACATATCTCTGTGTCTTTTATGATAAGGAAACCGATAAAGTAAATACCGCGTATTTGGATACTTCCGGTGGAGTTCAGAATTTTACCGGAACCATCGAAGAAGACTATGAAAAATCTGCCGTTGTGAAGATTGATGACAATGGTTACTGGATTTTGAAGTCCGGAGATCGCGTGACCGTTGGACTTGACAATGGTGATGGGTACCTGGATGTAGAAGTGGGCGATAAAGTTTATGTGGAATATTTCGGCGGAGTGATGGAGTCAATGCCGCTGCAGTTGTCAAATCAGCTTCACATTTCTCTGATCGACAATGTGGGCAGTTTTGAAGATGTAGATGATGCACTTCTGGAAGTCGGAACGCTGGATGGCGTGGTTGTGGAACTTCTGGATGTAACCCCGACATCTGCGAAACTGGGAATTTTGAATACAACAGATCTGGAAGTTGATTATGGTGAGGACTATAATCTTCAGGTATTCGAAGATGGAGACTGGCACGATGTTCCATATTTAGTGGACAACTGGGCGATCAATTCCATAGGGTATATGGCTCCGAAGAACACTCGGGTGGAATGGGATGTTGACTGGAGTGTGCTGCATGGGGAACTGGAGCCAGGTAAGTACCGCATTGTAAAGTCCTTGATGGATTTCAGAGGAACCGGTGATTATTCTACGTATCATTACTTTGTTGAATTTGAAATTGCGGAGGAATAGTATGATCGTATTTTTGACAAGCAGTCCGAGCGGTCCGCTGGATATGCCGAATTATGATAAATTACTGGATGCAAAGAATGGTTTCGTGGAAAATCTGCGCCAGTTCTGGAAAGAGGAAATGCGCGGTCTGATCATTGCTGCTTCTCCGGATTCCTTCGAAGGAAACGATGAGATGCGTGATTTTTTCGAGCAGGCTTTTCGGAACGGGAATATTCCTGTAACAAACTTTGATATCTGGGATTACCGCAGTCATGACATTTCAGCAGAAGAACTGAATCAGTACGATGTGATCATGCTGGGCGGCGGTCATGTTCCGACAGAAAA